>JAFGTL010000788.1 GCA_016934125.1 Candidatus Hydrogenedentota bacterium | reverse complement strand
TGCACAAGGGGCGGCGAATCCTCGATCGTCCACGTGTAGGCCACCGTGCCGCCCCCTTCCTCCTTCACCGGCTCCTGCGATGCCTCGTCCGGGAAATGGCGCGTGAGGTAGTGGAACGTCACCCCCTTGGGCAACACGACGCGCGCCCGCGACAACACCACCGGCTCCGTCCCCTGGAAGAAGTATCCCGGGAAGAAGATGCGCGGATCTTCCGGCGCGTAACGCTCGTTCTCGTAGCAGTACTCCACCACCGATCCCACTTCGACGCCCGGGATCACGCCCGACAGCACCTTCTGGTTCGGATTGAAGAACTGCATCGCCTCCGACGGGCTGCCCACCTTCAACGCGTCCGGCGTCAGCGTACGCACCGTGCCGTCCGGCGCCACCGAGCGGGCGAACTCGACTTGCACCCGGCTCCGCCCCTCGGTGAATCCCGAGGAGAATTGCCCCCACCCCTTCGCCTCTTCCTTCAACACCAGCCCGGCGAAGTGATACCGATACACGGATGTGCCGTCCTTTCGATACACGAACTCGCCGTCGTCGACGAGGATCACCCCGCACACCCCCGGATACTGCTCCGCCATGGCCCGGCCCCGCTCGAGCAGGCTCTGCGCCAGTTCGCTCAGCGCGCCCTCCTGGCCGGCCTCCCCTTCGCCCTCCGGGCCTTCCTCCGCCTGGAACTGGAGCATCTGAACATCCTGCCGCGACACCGGCTCCATGTCCGGAACATGGAAGACCTCCCCATCGAAAGTCACGCCTTCCAGGCCGGCAACGGGCTCGCCCTGATACGGCGTCAACTGCTCCCGAACGGGCGCGTGCGCACAACCCACCGTTACCAGCGCAACACAAATCACTCCAGATAGGATTCTCACGTCGCCATCCTTCCGCGGACTTGCACCCGCATTTCCGAAGTCCCCTGGGAGATCGATTTCGGGTATAGTAGGGCAGACATCGCGTCGAGCGCCAGTTTTCTTGCCACGTGTCTTTCGCCGCCGACGCGTTGACTTGGGCGAATCGCTCTGATATGCTGTGCTGTCAAGAGTTAACCGCAGCCTTGGCGCCATGCGGTTGATGGGTGGGGTCACCATGTACGAAGCATTTTACGGGCTCACAGAGAAGCCGTTCAATCTCACCCCGGACCCCCGGTTCCTGTACCTCAGCGACAAGCACAAAGAGGCCTTCGCCCACCTGCTGTTCGGCATCCGGAACCGGAGCGGATTCGTCGTGGTGAGCGGCGAGATCGGTACCGGCAAGACGACCATCTGCCGGACGCTGCTCAACCAACTCGACGAGAACACCGAGGTCGCGTTCATCTTCAACCCGAGCCTGTCGCGGGACGAACTGCTGCGCAAGATCAACGAGGATTTTGGCATCGCCACCCGGGCCCAGACGCCGAAAGGGCTGATCGACGAGTTGAACGCCTATCTGCTCGAGCGGAACGCCCGCGGCAAGAACTGCGTGCTCGTCATCGACGAGGCCCAGGATCTCGCACCGAACGTGCTCGAACAGATCCGCCTGCTCTCGAATCTCGAGACGGAAACCCAGAAACTGCTGCAGATTGTGCTCATCGGCCAGCCCGAGTTGAACGAAATCCTCTCGCTCGATGAACTGCGGCAGTTGGATCAGCGCATCACGGCCCGCTACCACCTCCAGCCCCTCGACGAACCCGAAACGCTTCAGTACATCGCCTATCGGATTCGTGTGGCGGGCGGACGCGGCAAGATTCACTTCAGCCGCCGCGCCGTCAAGGCCGTCTACCGCCTGTCGGGCGGCGTCCCCCGCATGATCAACGCCATCTGCGACCGCGCACTCCTCATCGGCTATACCCAGGAGTCTCGCGACATTTCCGCGGACATCGTGCGCCGCGCCGCCCGGGAAGTCCGCGGCGCCGGCCTGACGCGGAAGAAGCGGATCCGGAACCTGCGTCTATCCCGGTTCCTGCCGAATCCTACCGTCATCGCCGCGGCCGTCATCCTGCTGATCGGCGCCAAGTACGTCGTCGACCGCGTCACGGAAGCGCCCGGGCCGTTCCCCGCGCGGACGGGCCGCACGGCCCTGGGCACGCCGGCGGATCCGGCGCCCGATGTGGGCGCCGCGATGCCTGACGCCGGCGACGCCGTGCCGGTGCGGCCGGCCGGAGCCCGGCACGAGCCCGGGCCGGTGGTATCGCCCGCGGCCGAGGCCGCCCCCCCGGCATCCAACGATCTCGGGGACGTGCTGGACGCGCTGGATCCCGTGAAGGCCGGGAATGCGGCGGCGCTCGCCATACTCAAGCGGTGGAACGTCCCCCTCCAGGGCCTGTATCCGGAGACGGACTCCCTGTCCGGGCTGGCGGCATTCGCCCGCGAGAACGGGCTCAGCCACGAGGTGTTCTTCCCGACACTGGGCCAGTTGGCGGCGGCCGATCTCCCCGCGCTCACCAAGCTGGCCGGGAACCGCCACGCCGTGTGGGTGGCCACGGTGGCCCTCGACGACGAGAATGTCTGGATCACCACGACCATCGGTGAAACCGTCCAGGTGCCGAAGCCGGAATTCGAGAAGCGATATCTCAACCAGGCGCTTGTGCTCTGGCGCGACCCCACCCCTGAGGCCGGCCCGCTCCGGATCGCCTCGTCCGGCCCGGCCGTCCGCGTTCTCCAGGCCCAGTTGCGTGGCCGCGGCTACCTGGCGGAGGAAACCGACGGCGTATACGGCCAAGCCACGGCCGCTGCCGTGAAGCGACTGCAGGAGGACACCGGGTTGAACGCCGACGGCATCGCCGGACGCCAGACGCGCATGGTGCTGTGCAGTTGGGCGCCCGACATGCCGACACCCTCGTTGCGGAACGATCAGGCCGTCGCCTCCGTGAGTCCCCCGCCGGCACCCGCCCCCGCCCCGGTGGTGCCCGGGCCCGTCGAGGCGGTGGTCGCTGACGCGAAACCGGGCACCGGGCCCCGGGTGGCCGTGGAACCGCTCGTGCCTGAGGATGACGGCGAGGCTTCTGGCGACGCCGTCCCCGATGCGGCGGCAACCGCCGATACCCCGCCGGCAGTCGATTCGGCGGCGTCCGAGGCCTCAGCGGAACCCGACGAAGATGCGGCGCCGCGGCGCGCGGCCTCCCTGCCGCTTGTGCCGCGAAATCCGGCCTCCGAAGGGACGGGCTCCCAATGAGTTCGATTCTGGATGCACTGAGAAAGCTCGAGCGCGAGAAGGCGGTTCAGACGCGCACGGCCCAAGGGCACCTGGATAGAGAATCGGCTGAACACGAGCTATTCGGCCGCCGTGTGTCGCGCGATGGCCTTACCATCCGTATGCGGCCCACCACCGTGGCCATGGGTGCGGCCGCGTTTGTCGTGCTGTTGGCGGTGGTGTCCGTCGGCGTGTCGTTGTTCGTGGCGCGATCAACCACACGCTCCGGCGTCGTGGTGCGTCACGACGCCCCCGCCGCCCCTGCGCCTGATCCCGGATTGCGCATCACCACCCTCGCGCCGCATCCCGAGACCGCCGACGACGTGCCCGGCCCAGCCGGCACGGCCCCACCGGCCGGCCCGGTTCGTGCAGATGGACAGCCCGCCAAGGGCGAGGCCCCCGGCCCGCCGGCCGCACCGCCGGGCCCACCCGGGGCCGGGCGCGAACCGGCCGTCGTGTCCAACCCGCCACAGCCCGCGGTTGCCAAGGCCCCGCCAGCGGCCAAGGCCGGCACGCCCCAGCCCAAGCCGGCGAGTCCGCCGCCGGTGCCCACGCCGGAGCCCGCGCCGTCTGCACCGGCCTCGATCCAAGTGGCCGCCGCCTCTCCTCCGGCCGGCCCGGAACCGGACGCGAGCCCTTCAGGCACGCCCAAGGACGCGGCCCCCCCGAAGGATCCGAAGGTTCATCCGGCATCGAGCGCCCGCGCTCCGCTCGACATGCGTTCGCTGCCCATTCTCACCGAAGGGCAGCGGCTTCGCCTGAATCTGCCCGAACTCAAGATGAACCTCATCG
>JAFGTL010000787.1 GCA_016934125.1 Candidatus Hydrogenedentota bacterium | reverse complement strand
TGAGGAGGGTGTTGGTATCGGGGTCGTAGCTGATGGAGCCGCCTTGGGAGGTCATTCCCTGGAGGGCGTTGCTGAGGTTCTCGGCGTTTGCGTTGTGGAGGGGGACGATCTCGGTGGTCATTTCGGCCGTGCGCGCGCCGCCCATGAAGAGGCCCGAACTGCGGGACACGGTGACTTGAGGGTTCTTGAGGATGCGGCGGAGCGCGGCGGACACGACGACAGCGGCTTCCCGTTCCGTCTTGCCGAGGACGTTCACCTTGCCCACGTAGGGGAGCGAGATATTGCCGTCGGGATCGACTTGCATCGTGGTGGTCAACTCGGGCCGGCGATACACGTCGACATAGACGAATTCCCCCGCCGCAATAGGCGCCGTGCTGTTCTGCGCCAACGCGGGGACGGCCACGGCGATTGCCGTCAGCGCCAGAATCCATCGGCTCATGTGGAACCGGGCCATGTCACCTCTCCCAGATTGCGTCACCATCGCTTGCCCTCGTTCATGGGCCGGCTTCGCCGGCGTCGGTGTCGGCGGCTCCGGCCTCTTCGGCGCCGGCCTCGCCGGCGTCGCTGGGCTCATCTTGTGCGGTATCGGGCTCGCGGAGCGCCGGTGCCGGCGAAGCGTCCGCGAGGCGTTTCTCGAGCAGTTCAATCTCGACGCGGATCTCCTGGCGCAGGCCGGGGCTGATCCCGGGGGTTTGCTGGGCCTTGTGGAGCTCATCGAGGGCCAATTCCTGGTAGTTGCGCCGGGCGTCATCCGTGGCGGCGCTCTGGGCGAGAATCTGATACAGCCCGGCGGCGGCGCGGCGATCGGCATCGGCCGAGAAGTTCCCGCGTTCGCCGGCGGCTTGCAGGTAGAGATCGAGCGCCGCTTTGTAGTCGCCGAGCTTCGCTTGAGCGGTGGCCAAGGCCCGCAGCGCCGGCAGCACGCCGCCCGGATCCTTCAATCGCAGTTCGGGATCCGCGAGGAGGTCGACGGCGCGCTGGTATTGGCCGAGTTCGCAGGACAAGATGCCTGCGAGCACCTGGGCACGGGCGAGCTTGGCCACCCTGTAATCGGGATTGCCGGTGATGAACTGCTCGAGCAAGGCGACGGCCTCTTCGCGCGCCTTCTGGGCCTGGCGGCCGGAGTCGGGCGGGATCAACTGAAGGGTGTAGCCGGCGCGGAACTGGGCCTCGGGCCGGAGGGGATGATCGGGATAGGTGGCGGCGAACCGGAGGTACGCGGCCGATGCCTCGCGGTACTGACCGCGGGCTGCGGCCTCGCCGGCGTCGTTGAACAGGCGGGCGGGCGTGGCCATGCGGGCATCGAGCCACACGTAGCTGCGATAGGCACCAACGGCCAGGGCGCCGAGAAGGAGGAGCACGACCACCCACCGGGCCAGGCGGCGCCGGCTGGTGGCGCGGAGGCCGGATCGGCGGCGTCCGCGGCGCGCCCGGGGCCGGTTGTACACGACGTCATTGGGCTCGAGGCCGCGGGGGGCGTCCTCGTCGTCCTCGCCGGGAAGGGGCGTCACCGGCTCTTCATCGAGGGGTTCCTCGTCTTCGGGCTCGACGGAGCGGGCCACCGGGGCGGCGTCGCGCGGCTGGGCCTGCAGTTCCTGCACGAGGCGTTCCGCTTCGAGCAGATCGGTCGATGTGGGGGCCGGCTCGGGGCGCGTGTCGCCGCCGAAATCCTGGAGCACTTCCTCATCGAGCGCAGGCGCTCCGGCATCGACGAAGTCGGCCATGGCCTCGGCGGTGTCGGGCCCCGCGAATTGGTCCGGGAAGGCCTTGTCGTCTGCCACGGCCTCCGGAGGGAGCTCGGGCTCGCCGAAGGCGATTTCTTCGGGGGACGGGGATGGGGCAGGGATGTCGCTTTCGGCGGTGTCCGCCTCGTCGGGAGCGGCGTCTTGGGCGCTTCCGTCATCCGGGGCAGCGGCATCGGCGGCGGCGTCGCGCTCCTCGGCCTCGTCTGACGCGGTGGCTTCCTTGAGTTCGCCGAGGATGTCGCGCAGTTCGCGGACGGCCTGGCCGGAGTCGGGGACGGGCACGATCTCCTCATCGGCATCGTACTCGTCTTCGAGGATGCCGGGGGCCATGCTCGAATCGACGTCGGCGACGCCTTTCTCGTAGAAGCTGACGGGCCGCGAGGCGTCGAGATCGGGCACGGGGGCGTGGAGCACGTCGTCGGCGGATTCGCCCTGGTTGCCGTGGGCCATGCCGCTCATCTGGATGAAGTCGAGGTCGCCGTTGCGCTGATCTTCGGGGACGCCGTCGCTCAGGCGCTCGTCGCCGTCCAGTTCATCCAGCAGATGCTCGCCGATCTCGTCGACTCGCTCGATGATGTCTTCACCGGAGTCTTGCATGTCGGCCTTATGTTCGTCTTGACTCGAGGTCATTCCATCCCATGAGCCTGTCGTTTTGCGGCATTCCG
This sequence comes from Candidatus Hydrogenedentota bacterium, assembly GCA_016934125.1. Classification (GTDB taxonomy): domain Bacteria; phylum Hydrogenedentota; class Hydrogenedentia; order Hydrogenedentales; family SLHB01; genus JAFGTL01. Next base: position 3,429 of record JAFGTL010000787.1, on the reverse strand, counting down.
CAACAGGCGGTTGGCACGTTCTTCACGGGCATCGCCGACGGCCGTGTGCAGCGGGAAAGGTTGCTCGGGGGGCGGCGTGAGCGCGGGCACCGTCTCGTCGACGCCATTCTTGAGTACGGCCGCGATCCGGGCGTTCTTCTGGGCGTCCGGGAGGGTGGTTTTCTGGATCGTGTGCAGAATGACGGCCTGGGTGATGCGCTGGGACTTGAGTTGGGCCGCGAGCAAGAGGGCGTTGCGGCACAGGGTCACCGTGACGCGGGGGCTGCCTTCTGCGAAGGCGTGGATGACGCGGAGCGCACCGTCTTCGAACAGCGGGCCGCGGGAGCCGGCCCCGGCCTGGCGCAGGCGGTATTCGATGAGGCGCCGGGTTTCTTCTTCGCTGAGCGGGCCGAGGGTGTATGCCATGCTGATTCGCTGCTCGAAGTTGGGGGCGGCGCGGAGGACGGGCATCCACTCGAGTTGGGCGAAGAAGGCCAGGTTGAGGAGCTTGTGTTGGGGGGTTTCGAGGTTCTGAACGAGGCGCAGGAGTTCGAGCTGGCCGCGTTTGTTGAGGTTTTGTGCGTCGTCGATGATGAGCGTGTTGATCCGGCTGCGCTGGGCGAGCAGATATCGGTAGAGCGATTCCATGTAGGTGATGAACGAGCGTTTCGGGGGCTGGAGACCGAACTGCGAGACAAGGGCCTCCAGCAATGAGAAACTGGTCCAGGAGGGGATCGGCGAGGCGATGACAGCCGTGTTGTAGCGGTCGGGTTTGGCGCGCATTCCGGTGAGAAGCTTCCGGAGAAGGGTGGTCTTGCCGGTGCCGTAGTGGCCGAGGATGACGGCGATGCCGTGGCGGTCGTCAATGGTGTTCCAGAGCCGGAAGAGGCATTCTTTGTATTCCCGGGTCGCACAGAAGAATGCCGGGTCGGCCGTGGCCGCGAACGGCTGCTCTCGCAGTCCGAAAAACGTCAGAACCGTGTTTGACCCTTCGTCCATTCCCTTGGCCCTTGGATGCCGCCACGGAGCAGGCGCATCGCAGGAAGTCCCACCCGCCACCCGCTCTATCGCACCGGCCCACGCGCCGGCCGCGCCATGGCGCAGCCGGATGTCGTGTACGCAGGGCCAGTGCGGCCTATTCCGTGGCGCGAATCCCCCTTAGTCTTTTGACGGTCGAGCGTAAGAATATAGCCTCCCTCACGTGCTACGTCCAGGTCACTCGCGTATCGCCGGGGCCTTGCCCCGGGCTGACTGTTGACACACATACCCGGTAACCCGATGATTATTCTAGCGAACACGGCCAACAGTGTCAAGCAATTATTGACTAATTGTGGTATTCCTGGCCATGAAGCATACAAAATATTGTGGTTCCGGTCGAGACGGCACGCAAGAAGTTCGATTTGGGGCAAGAGGCTTGTCTGGTAATCGCGCCCTATGTTATAAAGGTGAGGAAATCAACGGTGAGGATTCTCTCAGGATTCACCGGCTAGAAGGTGCTCATGAGGCGCGAGAGCATAGTCGTTCTGTCTGGGCCGAACAAGGGAATGGAGTTGCCGGTCGAGGATCCCATTTCGATTGGCCGGAGCCCGGAAAACACCCTACAGTTGAATGACTTACAGGTTTCGCGGAGACACGCGATCATTCAGCGGACACCGGCCGGCACGATTATCCGCGACTTGGGGAGCGGGAACGGCACGTTTGTGGGGAGCCATCGCGTGATCGAGTACCGGCTGTCGCCGCAGGACACGATCCGGATCGGCTCGGTGGAGCTGCGCTACCAAGCTAGTGCTGCCGCGCCGGGCGGGCCGGGGCGGCCGGGCGGGCCGGGGCGGCCGGGCGGTGCGGCCGGGCAGGAGGGCCCCGCGGCGGGCGAGAGCGTGGTCCGGTTCCAGCAGGATCCGGGGCGGACGGTGGAGGCCTCGTCGGTGGCGAACGTGTATCGCACGTTCTTCCAGGAACCGACGACGTCGGCCGATGCCGAGCAACTCCGGGCGGCCCAACGGCGGCTGGCGGCGGTGTACGAGGCGAACCAGATCATCTCGAGCGAGCGGGATCTGAACAAGCTGTTCGAGCGGGTGATGGATCAGATCTTCGGGCTCGTGCCGGCCCACAACGGCGTGATCATGCTGGCCGACAAGACGGGCGGCGAACTCGTGTCGGAATACGTGAAATCCGGGGCGGGCCAGGGCGAGGTGGTGATCAGCTCGACGATCGTGTCGCGCGCATTCCAGGACGGCGAGGCGGTGTTGACGTTTGACGCGGCCGGGGACGCGCGGTTCGGCTCGGGGCAGAGCATCATCGCGCAGAACATCTCCTCGGCCATGTGCGTGCCCCTGGCCCATCAGGATGAGACGCTGGGCGTGCTGTACGTGGACACGCGCGGCACGACAAACGCGTTCAGCCAGGGGGATCTCGAACTGCTGGTGGCCCTGGCCGGGCCGGCGGCCATTGCCATCAAGAACGCCCAATACCTCGCCGAACTCGAGGCCTCCTACCAGGACACGCTGACGGTGCTGGCCAACGCCATCGAGTTGCGCGATCACTACACGGTGGGCCATACCGTGCGGGTTACCAATTTCGCGATGGTGATGGCGCGGGAACTGGGGTGGTCGGAGGAGAAGCTGCGGGAGTGCGAACGCGGGGGCGTGCTGCACGACGTGGGCAAGATCGCCGTGGACGACGCCATTCTGCGCAAGCCGGCCGGGCTCACGGACGAGGAATACGCAAAGATGCAGGTGCACCCCGAGCGGGGCGCAGGCCTGATGCGGGACGTGCCGCTGCTGGCGTCGCTGGCGCCCTATGCCCTGTATCACCACGAGCACTTCGACGGCCGCGGGTATCCCTTCGGGCTGGCGGGCGAGGATATTCCCATTGAAGGGCGGCTGATTGCCGTGGCGGACACGTTCGACGCGATGACGAGCAACCGCCCGTACCGCAAGGGGCTGGATCCGGAGTTCGCCATCTCCGAGATCGAGAAGTGCAAGGGCACCCAGTTCGATCCGGTGATTGTGGACGCGCTGGCCAAGTGTTTTCGCGACGGAAAGATCGACGAGATCCTTCAGGAGTACAACAAGGGCGGCAAGAGTATCGCCTGTCCGTTCTGCAGCACCTTCGTCCGCATTCCGGACGGGGCCGAGGTGGGTGACGAGATCCAGTGCGGCGTGTGCCACCGGCGCGTGCTGCTGCGGATGAAGAACGAGGCCTATTTCGGCGAACTGATCGCCGGCACCGCGCCGCTGGTGAGCGCGCGCCGCGCCGGCACTGCATCCGCACCGGAAGACTGAGCGCCGGGGGCCGCCCCGCGCGCAACCGCGGTTCACGCCACTGCCTCAGGGGAGTCTGTGATTGAGCCTATCGGGCACGAAAGTCGCCTGCATCGCCTTCGTGGCGATCGTGGTCGTGATGACGGCGCTCCGACCGCGGCCCGCCCAGCCGGGCAATCCCGATGCC
>JAFGTL010000069.1 GCA_016934125.1 Candidatus Hydrogenedentota bacterium | reverse complement strand
CTCGACCAGCGGCACCCGGCCCGGCCCCGTCCGCCCAAGCATGAGGTCCACGAACTCCGCCGAGTCGGGTTTCGGATCCGCTATCGGCAGGTGCTTCATCATCTGAGTAGCCCCCCGTGTTAACCAATTGCAGCAGAGCGAGTTCCGCAGGATCGCGCGGCCCGGCCGCGCCGACGGACTCACTCCTCAAGTAGCGATTCCAGAATCCCCCGTGCCACGGCCTCCCACTCCGCTTCCCCCGCGGTGAAGGCCCTCAACCGGACGCTGTACGAGAACGAGTCGCCGATGGTCGTGCTCGGCGCGACCTGGAAGTAGAGTTTGTTGTCGCGGTCGCGGTTCCACAGCATGTTGCCCTCGCTGTTCCGGGACGCGTACACCTCCGGGAAGGCGTACACGGCGCCGATCTCGGTGCTGGGCGCGTACAGCATAACCCAGCGCACGTCGCGTTTCAGCGAGAACGACATGTCGTCCTTGAACGTGCCCCGCATCTCTTCGCCGTCAGGGAGGCCCGCTATCCAGGTTTCGGTGTCGTTGGTGAAGCAGTGCATGAAGACGTAGAGGAACTTCACCTGGCTGGTGTCCTTCTCGACGGAATAGCTGAACTCCTCGTGGAAGCCGTCCGGGCCGATGGTCACGTCGGACGTGTGGTGGTAGGGGCCGAGCCACGATTTCTTGCGGACGGTGAACCGCTCGCCGGTTACCTCGAGCCCCTCGCGGAGGTCGTGGGCCGTGCCGTCTGCGATCACCTGCACGGACTCGACCTCCTCTCTCCCATGCCCCGTGCCGATCCAGGGGTCTTCGCCCTCCGGGGCGTTTACGCGCAGCACGCTCTGCTGCCATCCGATGGGCACGAGAAGCTTCCGGCCCGCGTAGTCTACATCGCGCATCGTCCACGCTACGTTCTCGAACACCTTCACCGAGTACTGCCCGGTTTGGATGTGCAGCATGCCCTGACCGCAGCGCGCCGAGCCTGGCCCGTCCGCCGCCGGACACGCAGACGCGAGCACAATCGCCAGCACCATCGACGCCATCCGTTCCTTCCTCCTTGTCCGTCCGCACGGGGGACTGCCCGCACGGGGAACTTGCCTGTCCGCGGGTTCGTGCACATAATACATGACTGCCCGCCCCGGGGCGACACGACGGCCGCCGTGGCAGGGCGGGTTGAACGGATGCGGAGGGAGCGGATCGCGATGGGCATCATTTTCAACATCACCAGGTGCGCGCTTGTCGTATGTGCGTTCATTGCGGCCGCCGCGTGCGCCGAGGAACCGCCGCGCGGCGTCACCCTGTGGGATCCCGCCGGCGAGGGGTTGCAGGGCTGGACGCAGCCGGGCCGGCTGGAGGCCCGCGCCGACGGCGGACGCCTCGTCCTCACCGTCACCGGGCCCGACTCGGGCATCCGCCGCGAGGGCCTCGCGCTCGATCCGGCCTCCGTCGAAACGATCGCCATCCGCTACCGGGCAACCGGCTTCACCGTGCAGGCCACCCACGGCGAGATCTTCTATCAGAACGGCGCCCACGCCTTTGCCGACCGCGAGTACATCATCGTGCCATCGCTCATCCTCGACGGCCAGTGGCACGATCTGCTGGTGCACGTCCGCGCGAGCCTGCGTGGTTCCGTGGAGGATTGGGAGTCCAACGGCCCCATCACCGCCCTGCGCCTCGATCTCGTCGACGAGTCGCCCGGCGTCATCGAGATCGAGTCCATGTCCGCCGGGCCGCTCCTGCGCCGCATCGCGCGCGATGACGTGGCCGTCGACTCGGCCCGGGCGCATCTCGTGGCCACGGATTCGTTCCGGCCTGTCGCGCCGGGGCGATACGAGCGTTCATTGCGCCTCCCGGACGGGCCCTACGCCCTGTGGGCGCACGCGGTAGACGGCCCGCAGGGGCATGCGCTCCTGGCGGGCCTGTCCGTGTCGCGCGGCGAGCGGGCCGAGGCCGCCGCGGGCGGCTCCCTGGCCCAATCCTGGTTCCGCGTCGGCTCGGTGCCCGGCGGCGATGTGACGTTCACGCTTGATCGTACGCCCTCGGTGTTCTTCGACGCGCTCCTCCTCGTGTACGGCGATGGCGTGCCCCGCGACATCCCCGTCGAGCCCGTTCAACCCGTCCAGAGCATGGTTGAGCCGCGCACGGCCGCGCGCGATGTCATCCTCCGGCCCTACTGGACGGGCGACATGCTCGCCGTGAACGGCCCGACGGGGCGCGATGCCGGGACAGGCCATGCCCTGGGTTGCTTCCGGCGCGCGTTCGAGGCGCCCGCGAATCTCGAGTCGGCCTGGCTCCAGATCGCCGTGGACGACCTTTACCGTCTGTATCTGAACGGCGAGAAGATCGCGGAAAGCATCGAGCGGAGCGGATGGACGGAGCCGGCGCTCATCGACGTGACGGCGCGGCTGAACAAGGGCGGGACGAACTGCGTGGCCGTCGAGGGCATGAACCTGAGCGGGCCGGCCGGCGTCCTCGTCGATCTGACGCTGAATTTCAGCGATCATACGCACCGGAAAATCGTGTCTGATGCGGAATGGCGGTGCGCGCCCGAAGGGCAGGAGGGATGGACGCAGCCGGGCTTCGACGACGCCGCCTGGGACGCGCCGACGGTGCAGCCGGGCCCGCCGGCCGCGCCGTGGACGGCACAGATCCCCTATCACGACATGACGTGGCAGGCGCCTACGGAATGCGTGGGTTGCGAATTCCGCGAGGTGGTGCCGACGGGCCAGGAGCAGCGGCTGACGTTCCGCGTCCGCTCCGAGAAGCCCGTTGCGCCCGGCGAGGTGGCCTGCGTCCGGCTGGTGAATGCCGACACCGGCGCGGCCGTGGCGACGCGCGCGTTCGCGCTGTCCGCGGCGCAGTGCCGCGAGGACGGCTCGGGCGCCGTTACCGTGTCCGGCATCGCGATCCCGATTTCGCGGTGGCTGCCGTCCATGACGCTGCGTGTCGATCTCGAGATCTACGGCCGCACCGTCACGTTGCCGCCCGAGGACGCGCGCACGTTCGCCTATCAGAACGCCAAGTCGGTGGCGGCGCTCACGAGCGAGGTTCGCGTGGTGGACGGCGTGCCGCGGCTGTTCGTCAACGGCGCGCCCATGTATCCGCTGGTGGGTAACGGCGAAGGGCGGGGCCGGCGCGGCACGAAGGAGTCGTACAAAGCGGCCGGGTTTAACATCGAGGCCAACTGGATCGACGGGATGGGTTCCGAGCAATGGTGGGTGGGGCCGGGCGAGTACTGCTTCGAGCCCGTCGACACCAAGATCATCGCCGACCTCGACTACAACCCCGACGTGTTCATGCTGCCTATCGTGTGGTGCGCGCCGCCGCTGTGGTGGCAGGACGCGTATCCCGACGATATCGCCCGGTTTAACGACGGCACCTCCTGGGGCTACTACCGCGGCACGGCCTCCTTCGCCTCCGAGCAATGGCGACGCGACGCCGCCGCAGCGCTGACGGCCTTCGTCGAGCACGTCGAGTCCATGCCCTACGCGTCGCGCGTCCTCGGCTATTGGGTGATCGGCGGCGTATCGGCCGAGTGGCAGGGCTGGGGGTGTCACGCCTCAAGCGTGCACAACCACCTCATGGACTACTCCGCCCCCGCCCAGGAGGCGTTCCGCGCGTTCCTTCTCGCCAAGTACGGCGGCGCGCCCGGCGACTACGCCGACGTGGCCGTGCCCGCGCTCGACGAGCGGCTCGGGCGCGAGTTGGGCGTGTTCCGCGATCCGGCCACGGCGCAGCGGGCAATTGACTACACCGAGTTCTACTCGGAGAGCATGGTGGATGCGCTGCTCCATTGCGCGCACGCGGCGAAAACGGCCGTCGGGCGCAAGAAGATCGTCGGCGCCTACTTCGGCTATTCGCTCGAATACACCAACATGAGTTGGGCGCTCCAGATGAGCGGCCACAACCGCCTGCGGAAAGCCCTCGACTCGCCCGACCTCGACTTCTTCTCGGCCCCGCCGAGCTACGCCGTCCGCCGGCTCGGCGAACCGGCCGGGTGGATGTGGCCGTTCCGCAGCATGCACCGCGCCGGCAAGCTCGTGTGGGTGGACGACGACACGCGGACGTTCCTCGCCGGCGCGCCGTGCAGCTACTCGCCCGTCGTCAACCTCGAACAGACGCGTGCTGCGTTGCGCCGCAACTTCGGCACGGTGCTATGCCGGCTGTGCCCGATCGGCTTCCTCCAGATCAACTCGGGCCGCGAACTCGATCATCCGGACATCGCCCGCGATATCCGGGCCGTCAAACGCGCCGGCGAGTACGCCCTCGAACACCGCGTCCAGCGGAACGCCGAGATCGCCGTCGTCGTGGACGAGGACTCGGTGAAATACCTCGCTTACGACGGGGAACGGCTCGAATCGGGCGACGTGGATCGCATCGTT
>JAFGTL010000786.1 GCA_016934125.1 Candidatus Hydrogenedentota bacterium | reverse complement strand
GCCCCGCGCCCCGCCACGTAGTAGTCCCGGTGTTCCTGAAACCGAAACCGCGCGGCCCGTTCCCGCTCGTCCTCGGACAGCGTGTTGAACAAGCGGCCAAGCTCCGGCTGCGGCCGATCGAGCCGTACGCGCCAGACGAGCACTTCGTCCCACGCCAGCGTCCCCGGGGGCGCGGCCGCGCACGCCATGGCCGCCGTCCGCGCGTCGTCCATCAGTCGTCCCCTGGGCCCGGATCGGCCTCGTCCAGACAGGCCCTCAGTCCGGTGCCGAGCTGCTCGATGAAGGGTTTCCGGAACATGACCACGTGGTTGCCCGGCACGATCCGGACGTCCACCCCGCCCTCCGCCAACTGTCCCCAACCCAGGCTCGGATCGCGCTCCGTCCGTTTCCGGAACGGCTGGTTCTCTGCGCGGAACAGCGTCACCCGGCCGGGATACACGCCCGGAGTGTAGCGACGCAGGGCACGGAAATTGGCGTTGTTCACCCGCAAGATCGGATACGCCGCGGGCTGCCGCACCGACAGCAGCTTCGATTCCTCCGGCACCACCTCGGCCACGTCGGCATGCTTCAGCGAATACCGGCGCACCGCATCCAGCCACACCCAGCCGAAGAACTCTGAAATCGAGGGCTTCTCCGCGTGCTCCTTCTTCCGGCGCCGTGCCGAAGTCGCCACCACGTACACCGCATCGCGCACGTACGGCCCCGCGTTGCGCAATGCCCACGTCGTATACTTGATGAATCCCAGGGCCACCTCGCCCAATTCCCGAAACCGGAAACGGTTCCAGCCCCCGGGCACCATGCCGCCCGTGTCCATCAGGGCCACCAGCCCCGGCTCCTCGCCCTCCTCGCACAACTGACGGGCCATCTCGAATGCCACTGTCCCGCCAAACGACCACCCGCCCAGCAGATACGGCCCCTCGGGCTGGGCCGCCCGCATGGCCTTCACGTAGTGTCGCGCCAACTCCTCCACCGTCCCGTACGGCTTGTGCCCCTTGGCCAGCCCCGGATCCTGAAGCCCATAGAAGGGCCGATCCGGATCGAGATACGGCACCAGGTTGATGTACGGAAACACCACGCCACCCGCCGGCGCCACGCAGAAGAACGGCCGTTTCCGGCCCCCGGGCTTGATGGGCACCACCACCGGAACCCCGTCTTCCGGCGACGCCGCATTGAGCAGCGATTCCGGCGACACCGCGTCGCCTGCCGCCGCTGCCGACGGCGAACTGATCGACGCCACCGACGCCAGTCCAGCCACCGTCGGGCGTTCGTACAGCATGCCGGGCGTGAACTCGATGCCTTCCCGCCGCGCCTGATCCGCAATCTGGATGCTGCGCAGCGAGTCCCCGCCCAAGTCGAAGAAGTTGTCGTGGATGCCTACCGTCTGCAGCCCGAGCAGCCGCGCCCAGATCCGGCAGAGGCGCCGTTCTGTGTCGGTGCGGGGTTGCGCGCGTCCGCCCGCGCCCGCTTCGTCCCCCAACCGGCCGGGCTCCGGCAGCGCGCGCCGATCCACTTTCCCGCCCGGACTCACCGGCAGCGCATCAACCACCGCATACTGCGTCGGGACCATGTACGCGGCCAGGCGGGCGTTCAGATAGTCCCGAAGCTCATCCGCCGACACCGTGGCCCCGGACTCCGGCACCACGTACGCGACGAGGCGCTGTGTGCCATCGGCCTCCGACCGTGCCACCACGACGGCCGCGTTCACCTTCGAGTGCAGTTCGAGCGTCGCCTCGATCTCGCCCAATTCCACCCGGTTGCCGTAGATTTTCACCTGATCGTCCGTACGCCCCAGGAACTCGACATTCCCATCCCGCCGGTATCGCGCGAGATCGCCGGTTCGATAGAGGCGCCCGCCGCCGCCTCCGCCGAACGGATCCGGCACGAAATGCGCCTCGGTGAGCGCCGGCCGGTTCAGATACCCACGCCCGACGCCGACGCCGCCCACATACAACTCTCCCGGCACGCCCAGCGGCGCCGGATTGCCGTATCGATCCAGAATGTACACCCGCATGTTGGCCAGGGGCCGGCCGATGGGCGGATTCTCATTGCACGGCGCTTCGCACACCGCGATGGTCGTCGCCACCGTCGCCTCCGTCGGGCCGTATGCGTTGAGGAACAGCCGGCCCGGTGCCCACGCGTTCACCACGTCCGCCGGGCACCGCTCCCCGCCGCTCACCACCGTCCGCAAACCGGGCAATTCCTCAGCCTGCAACAGGCGCAGCATGGTGGGGGGGAAGGTGGCGAAGGTGATGTCCTCGTCCCGGATGAACGCGCTGAGCAGGCTCGGCGACGTCAACACGTCCTGTGCCGCGAGGCAGAGCGTATTGCCGCCCCCGAGCGCCATGAACACGTCCCACACCGACATGTCGAAACTGAACGACGCGAACTGGAGCACCCGCTCCTGTTCGAGGCGTTGGCACGTCCGCTGCTGATACGCCATCAGGTTGCACAGGCCCCGGTGCTCGATCAGCACGCCCTTGGGCCGCCCCGTCGATCCGGACGTGTAGAACACATAGGCCAGCGAATCCGCCCTGGCCGCGTTGGCCGCGGGCGCCGTGGACTCGGCCGCCACTTCGCCCCAGTCTGTGTCAAGGCACAGCGTGGGCACGTCCGCGCCCGCATACTTGTTTTTCAGGTGCGACTGCGTCAACAGCAGGGCCGCGCCGCTGTCGTTGAACATGAAGGCCAGCCGATCCAGCGGATACGTCGGATCCAGCGGCAGGTAAGCGCCTCCGGCCTTCATCACCCCCAGCACGCCTACCACCATCTCGACGGAACGCTCGACGCAAATCGCCACGATGCGTTCCGGCCCGATACCCCGCCGCTGGAGGCAATGGGCCAACTGATTGGCCCGGGCCTCCAACTCGGCATACGTCACCGACTGCCCGTCGAATCGTATCGCAACGCGATCCGGATGCTTCCGGGCCTCGCCCTCCACCAACTCGCACGCGGTGCATCCCTCCGGATACGGCGCCGCCGTCCGGTTGAACGCGTCGAGCAATAGGTGCCGCTCTTCATCCGTCAGGAGTTCCACGTCGCCCACGCGCTGTTCCGGATCTGCGATGAACGCGTCCAGCACCGCCAGAAAATGCTCCAGCACACGGGCGCGCAGTTCTTCGTCGAACAGATCGGCGTGCAGATCGAAATGGAGGCGGATCGCACCCGTGCCGCGGAAGTTGAGGATCTGCAGCGCGAGCGACTCAACGCCGCAGCCCGTCGGGATCCATTTGGCGCTCAGCGGCGCCTCGGCCGAATCGCCCACCTCCCCGACCTGGTAGTTCACAAGCACGTCGTAGGCGCGATCCTGCTGACGGGCCATCACCACCCCGCGCGAGTGCCGTCGGATCTCGAGCGATTCAGCCCGCACCTTCCCGCAGAGCGATCGAAGCGTTTCATCCGGCTCGATGGCGAGGCGCAACGGCGCCGCCCCGACGAACATGCCGATGACGTCGCGCGATTCGGGATGCCGGTTGTGCTGCATCGTGCCGATGGCGACGCGTTCGTTGCCGCTCACCCGGTGCACGTACGCGAACAGCGCCGCCGTCAGCATGTTGAACAGCGCCGCGTCGATCGTCTTGCACTCGAACCGGCTATCCCGGGCCAGGGCGATCAGCCGCTCCGTGCGCGCCGTGCCTAGATCGCACGTCATCCGCTCCAGGCGCGTGTCCCGCTTCTCGGGGGTTTGCCCGTAGAACGCGATGGGCTCGAACGGCTCCGCCAGCTTGGCGCGCCAGTACGCGATTTCGTCGGCGAACGCCCCCGATTCCCGCTGCCTGCGCTCGAGCCGGGCGTACTGCTCATACGAAGGATACGGGGGCGCGTCCTGGCCCCGGCCGCGGGCCACGTATCCATACAACTCGACGAACCGCGCCATCAGTAGATCCGCCGACAGTCCATCGCAGATCAGATGGTGCTGGTTGACGAACAACACCCAGTCCGTGTCACCGAGCCGCGCCAGCACCAAGTCGAACAGCCGCTGCGTCAAGTCGAACCGCCGTAGCGTGCGCTCCCGCGCCCACTCCTCCAACGCCTGTTCCGGCGCGGCCGCCTCGCGGAAGTCCATCCGCTCAAGCGTAAACGGCATCGCCGTCAGCACCCGCGGCTGCGGAATCCCCTCAACCTCGTCCACCACCGTCCGCAACACATCCGTCCGATCGATCAGGAGCCGGCACGTCTCCTCGACGAGTTCCGGACGCATCGTCTCCGGCAGCCGCACGAGGCCCCCCATGTTGTACTGCGGCACATCGGGCCGCAGCTTCTGCCCGAACCAGATCGCCAACTGCGCGTTCGTCAGCCCCGAGCGCGCCGACATCTCCGCCAGCGACACGGCTTGCGTGCCGTCCGTTCCGGCCTCTTCTCTATCCCCGGACTCCGCCACCTCGCCGGCCCCCGAGCCTTGGCTGGGCCCCGTCGCACCCGGGGTGCTCGCAGGCAAGTCGTAGTCGAGTCGCGCGGCCACCTCGCGGGCCGCGTGCCCCAACGGCTTCGGAAGCCGGATCGTCTTCCACACCTCGCCGAGCGAACCGTCAATCGAGTCGTGCTTGAGGAAGCCCGGATCGCCGATGGCCATGGACTTCGCATGCACGCCATCCGTCATCCGGGGCCCGTCGTAGGGCGTGAGCAGGGCCTCCTGGAACGGCACACCCAGGAACGCACACACCTCGCCCAGCACCCGCTCCGGTTCCCGCACCAGATCCTCATACCGCACCGTGCAGTGCCGTTCGGCCGGGATCCCCTCGAGAAAATCCAACGTATTCGCGTGCGAGGCCGTCCACACCTGCTCCGCGAACACAAACGGATCCACCCCATCGGCGCCGAGCAGCCGGTTCATCCGGTTCCGCACAATCGACTCGATCACGGCATAGGGATGCCGCACCAGGAACAGATACTTCGGCGCGTCAAACAGGGCCTCGGCCCGATCCAGCGTCGCCCGATCCGACGCGTACGTGGGCGACTTGTCCACCAGCATGCGCGGGGCCGCGAGCCGCTGAAGCCGGCCATACACCCGCTGGATCGGCTCGTCCCGTTCGAGCCACTCCGTCACGTGCCGTCCTGCCGCGTCGGCATTGATCCCGTGCAGTTCCATGAGCGTACGCTGCAGGCCCTCGCCCAGGTAACTCGCGCCGAGCTTCTCGTCCCGTTCCTTCATGGCCCGGAAAGGCAGGAGATGGAGTTCCGGCGGGCAGAACAGCTCCGAGTGCCCCGCCAGCATCACCCGCAGCAGTGTCGAACCCGAACGGGGACTCGAGAGCAGGAACACGGCCGGCGGATTGCGCGTATCCCCCTCGGGCACGGGGACTTCGGCCGCGTTTCCCGCCGCGAAGGGATTCACGAACTCAGCCGTTCCCGCCTGCGCGCCCCCGCCCTCCTGGCCGTTCCCGTTCAGTTCGCCCGCGATGTAGTCCGCCATCGCGTCGATGGACGGACGCTCGAAGATCTCCCGCGCGTAGAACGACAACTGGAAGTCCTGCGCGAGTCCGCTCACCAATTCCATGATCATGAGCGAGTCCAGGCCCAACTCGATGACGTTCCGATCCACCGGAACCGCGCCCGGATCCGTATTCAGCGCCTGGGCCACCCGTTCACGCAGGTGCGTCTCGATCAGGCCCCGGCGCTGCTCCGGCGGCGACTCGAAAATCTGCTTGACGATGGGGATTCCCTCCTGATTCTCCGGCAACGAAACGGCATTCGGGGCGACCTCCCCGCCCCGGTCTCACTGCCGGCAGGCCGGCAATGGACTCGTATCTGCCTGGAGGATAGCGGGTTAAGGGCGTCTATCCATCCTGGGCGGGCTCGACACACTAGTCTACCTAAACTGGACTAGCCCCGGCCGCGTGAGGTTTCCTTTGATACACGGCCTTCACGAGCGTCACCTGGATGCCACGTTCTCCCGGGTGAGTGTCGACAACATGCTGCAGCAGAATGGGTTACCGCCGTATGCCCATACCGGCGCCCCGTTCGGGAACTCTTCGAGGGCGGCATGAGCCGAGTGGGGGAGGGGCTCACAGCCTCGCCGAGCGCCCCGAACCGCCTAGAAGTACAGATCCCGGGCATCCGTTGTGCGGATACGTTCGAGCCGGCTCAGCAGTTCCTGCTTCTGAGGCGATTCGGGCAACTGGGCCAGTTCATGCTCGACGGCGCGCTCGCCGGCTGCGCGCGTCTCGGGCGAGGCATAGTCCACGAGGTACTCCATGAGCGTCGTGAGGGCGTTCGGCGTGCAGAACCGCTGGATGAAGCCCGGAATCGCGAACTCCATGAAGTGCTCG
>JAFGTL010000785.1 GCA_016934125.1 Candidatus Hydrogenedentota bacterium | reverse complement strand
CCCGCTGCGGCGTCTCCCGCGGCCCGGCAGGCCGGATGAAGCCGCGCCCGCCGAGTCGGGGCGCGACGCGTTCAACGAACGCGACACGCTGCTGCTCGAGATCGGCGTCGAGGAGTTGCCCCATGGCGACATCGCGGCCGTGCAGGCCCAGGCGCCCGGGTTGGTGGAGGGTTTGTTGAAGGACTCCGGCCTCGAACACGGCCCTGTCACCGTCTGGGTAACCCCGCGCCGGATCGCCGTGCGCGTCGAGGACTTGCCGGCGCGTCAAGAGGACACCGAGGTAGAGGCGCGCGGGCCCAAGAAGAGCGCCGCCCAGGACGAAAACGGCGCCTGGACAATGCCTGCCATCCGATTCAGCGAATCCCAGGGGGCCACGCCCGACGACATCTTCTTCCAGAAGCAGGGCAAGTTCGAGTATTGCTTCGTCAACGTGAAGAAAGAAGGCCGGCATCTGGCGGACTTGCTGTCGGATTTGGTTGCGCAGTTGCTCCGGGGCATTCAGTTCCGGAAGTCGATGGGTTGGGAAGACAGCACGGCCACGTTTTCGCGGCCGGTTCGGTGGATTCTGGCGCTTCACGGCAGCACGGTGGTGCCGGCGGCCTGGAGGCTGCGGGAGGCATCGGATCTCGGCCCGGAACGCACCATCTACTCCGGCCGGATCACCTACGGCCACCGGCGTCTCGCACCGGGCCCCATCAAGGTGGCGAACGCCAGTGAATACCTCGCGGCCGTCCGCGATCGATACGTGCTGCCCGATCGCGCCGAGCGCATGGCGGCGTTGCGTGACAAGGTGGAGGCCTTGTGCGCACCGCTCGGCGTGGCGCCCGAGGACGATGCGGATCTCTTTGATGAGATCTGCGATCTGGCGGAGTTCCCCGAGCCGATCCTGTGCGAAATCCCGAAGGAAGCGCTCGATCTTCCCGAGCAGTTCATCATCACGCCGATGAAGGTGCATCAGCGCTACATCCCGTTGCGCACGCCGGACGGTGCGCTGAGCGGCCACTTCCTTGCCGTGGCGAACGGCGAACACAGCGAGGAAGGCCGTACCCTCATCCGGCACGGCAACGAGCGCGTGCTGAACGCGCGCCTGCGCGACGCGAAGTACTTCTGGGACACGGACACGAAGACGCCGCTTGCGGAGTTCGCCAAGGGCCTGTCGCGCGTCCTGTTCCACAAGGAGCTTGGCACCGTAGCGGACAAGATCGGCCGGCTGCGGGTGCTCTATGGCACGCTGAAGCCGCTGTTGCCGCCGGTGGACGACGCGAAGCTGGAACAGGTGCTCGAACTGATGAAGGCCGATCTGACCACGCAGATGGTGTTCGAGTTCGATTCGCTGCAGGGCGTGGTCGGCATGCTGTACGCCAAGAAGGAGGGCCTCGACGGGGAGGTGGCCGATGCCATCTTCGAGCACTGGCTGCCGCGCCGCGCGGGCGACGCGCTGCCCACGGGGCCGCTTGGGGTTGTGGCAGGCCTTCTGGATCGACTGGATTCGCTGGCCGGTTACTTCGCGGCCGGGATCCGCCCCAAGGGCACCAGCGATCCCTTCGGACTCCGCCGGAACGCGCTGGCCGTTCTCTCGATCATCGAGTCGGCCGGCATCGATCTCGATCTGGACGCGTGTCTGCGGGGGGCGCTGGCGGCACTGGGTGGCCTCGTGGCCGATGCGGACACGCTCCGCGCCGATCTGCTGGCGTTCTTCAACGATCGGCTGGCGGTGCTGACGCGGGAGCAGGGCAGCCCGCACGACTATGTGAATGCGGCGCTCGGCGCCCATGGCCGGCGGCCTGTCCGGTTTCAGCGGTGCGTGGCGGCGCTGGCCGGCCTCGACGAACAGAAGGTGCAGGATCTCGCCGAACAGGCCAAGCGCATGCAGCGCATCGCCACGGAGCCCGCCGAGTGCGTCGAGCCGGCGCGGCTGGGCGACAATGAAGAGGCGATGTGGGCGTTGTGCGACACCCCGGCGGCCGAGGTGAAGGAACTCGCCGGCAATGGGGAATTCGCGGCGGCCCTTGACAAGGTTGTTGCGTGGGTTCCCGTGATCAACACCTATTTCGAAGAGGTGTTGGTGAACGACAAGGACGACGCGGTACGCCGCAACCGGCACGCCCTCATTCGGGACGTGTTCGCGGCCTTGACGGCGGTTGCCGACTTCACACAGATCGAGAAGAAGTAGTGATGCTGCGGTGAGATTCGACTACGACAAGGCTGCCGAGACCTACGACAAACACCGGGGAGGAGGAGGGCCGTATCTCGACACGCTTGTCGGGCTTGCGGAGGGGTGCGGCGCCCGCCGCGTACTCGAATTCGGCGCCGGCACCGGCAACAACACGGCAGCGTTCCTGGCGGCATATCCCTGCGATCTGGTGGCCCTCGAATTATCCCGCGGCATGCTGAGCCGAGGGGCCGTCAAGGGCATTCCCGCGCGATGGGTGCGTGCCTCGGCCGTCCAACTCCCGCTCGCGGACGGGTGCGTCGATTTCGTGTTCGGCTGCTACGTGCTGCACCATCTCGACGGCCTTGACGAGCCCTGTGGCGAATTCGCCCGCGTCCTCCGGCCGGGCGGCGCCGTTGCGTTTGTGACCGCGCCCTTCGAGTTCATCGAGGGGCACCCGATGAACGAGTACTTCCCGAGTTTCGCCCGAATCGACAAGGCGCGGTTCCAGGGTTTCCCCGCGATTCGCGACGCGCTCCAGGGGGCTGGATTCCGCGGCGTGGAAGGGCGCACGATCGTGGGCTCGCCGAGGCCCGTCGATCGCGAGTACGTGACGCGCGTCGCCAGCAAGTTCATCTCGACATACGCCCTGATTCCCGAGCAGGAATTCGAGGAGGGGCTCAAACGGCTCCGTGCCGACATCGAACCGGCCGGGAGGCTCGACGTGGAGATCGTCTGGGAGTCATTGATCGTTTTCGCCCACCTCGATTGAGCGACACCAATGCCCAAAGGGAAAGGCAGACAGCGCAAGCGGATCCGCAAGCGGACGTGGGACGCGTCGGATCTCGACACGATCCGCCGCGAGCGGCGGCGCGTGCGCGGCCGGGAAAGCGGGATCGGCGCGCCCGTCGAGCCCACGCGCACCGACCTTTCGGGCTGCTTCTCGGATGTCGAACCCAACGCAACCGTGCTCTCGCCGTACGGCGTGCTCGCATTCGTCGAGTTCGAGCGCCGGGAAATCCTCTGCCGCGTCGATGACGCCCTCACCGACGGCAAGACGTCCTGTCTCGCGCCGGGCGATCGCGTGTTGCTCGAGTTCGAGGAGGATGCCGAGTCGGAGCAGCCCGGCGTGGTGCGCGCCGTGAAGCGCCGCTCAACCAAACTCAGCCGGCCTGCCATCGGCGGGGGACGCGAACAGGTGTTCGCGGCCAACATCGACCTCCTTGTGGTCGTGGCGGCCGTCGCCAACCCGCCGTTCCGCTCCGGACTCGTCGATCGATACCTCATCGCCGCCGAGAGGGGCAACGTCGCTGCAGCCCTCTGTATCAACAAGATCGATCTCCTCGACGCGGAGCCCGCGGAGACAGCCACGTACAGGGAGGTCGGGTTGGGCGTGGTTGCGACGAGTTGTGTCACCGGTGCTGGCCTGGACGGGCTGCGTGAACTGCTCCACGGCAAGATCGGCGTGCTCGCCGGGCAGAGCGGCGTCGGCAAATCGTCGCTGATCAATGCCCTCGATCCGCGCCATGCCATCGCCACGGCGTCCGTCAGCGATACCACCCGGAAAGGGCGGCACACCACCTCGACCTCGAAGCTCTATCACCTGGAAGGCGACATCCACATCATCGACACGCCCGGCGTGCGCCAGCTGGGCCTGTGGGGCGTGTCGCCCGACGAACTCGACTACTACTTCAGCGAACTCGCCGCCTTGGCGCCCCAGTGCCGGTTCCGCAACTGCACCCACATCCATGAGCCGGACTGCGCCGTACGCGCCGCCGTCGAATCCGGCGCCATCGCCCCGGCCCGCTACGCCTCCTACTGCCGTATTCGCGACAGCCTTGATTGAGCTTGCCGACGTTCGTTTGGGAGGGCAGAACGCGCTCGTTCCGGCTGACGCACGGGCCGGTTGTGCGCGCGGACGCCCGACGGCTCTCGGGATCCTCCGGAACGCCGTCAAGCAGGTTGAGGACGCTGGAACGCCGCTGATGCAGCGTGCTGTCGGCGGTCAGGTGGCATGTCAAGGCAGACTCATCCGCGCCTTGGCGGGTGAGGAACGCGGCTATCAGTATGTTCGCGATCATGTCAGTGGCCTCGCCTCCATGCACGGACATACTCGACGCTGTAAGCTGAGGGGGGCGCCATCCCCAGGCAGGCCGAACCACTCCGCCATCGTCTCGCCGTCGAGACTCAGGGTAAGCGGCAGGTGCCCGTGCGTATTGGGCTCTCTGCGCGCGAGAACGCCGTCGACGTAGAACTCGATCTCGTCCTCGTCCCATATCAGGCCGTAGACGTGGTAATCGTCGATTGGTGCCTTTAGAAGGTGAGGCCTTGGGGGGCACAGGCAGTCTCTTCGGCACAGGCCATTTCGGGTGCCTGCAGGCCCCAGCATACAGAACTTGAGCACGGGTTTGTCCCCTCCGAAGGCAGCGGATCGGCTCGTGTCCCGTCGCGTTACCTGTCACGGAAGATAGGGTATACTGTCCCCGAAGTACGGGGTGTCTTGGATGTGTCCCTGATTGGGCGGGAGGCGGGAATGAGTGAAGGCGAGTCGTTGCCGAGCCTCCAACAAGGCAACGCGCAGAAGCGGGATATCGCGGGGGAGCTGGTGGGGCGATGCCTGCGCAGCGTCACCTACGAGCAGGCTCGCGTGAGTCTCCTCTTTGACGGATGGCAAGCGGTGCCCGCTGTCGGCGCGCCGGATTTCGAGGGGCGTGAGCACCCCCCGGGCGGCGATGAGGAGGGTGTCCACGAGCGCCTTGTGAAACGCATTGGCGACGAGGTCGTGGCCGCGGGGAGCGAAGACGATGAGCGGGTGTGGCTCCGGTTCGGCGACGGCGCCATCCTGCACATTCCCGTGTCCAGAGACTACCTCTATCCCGTACAGATGCCCGCCGGCTCCGGAGCATCATTCGACTGGGGGCCGTGGAGGGCCTTCTTCAGCCTGACGGGCGGCAGCATCCTGTACTGCCTCAGCGCGCTCTGTGTGGTTTTCGGCATCGGCGAGATACTCGGGCCGGCACTGGCGGAGTCGTACAACCTGCGCGAGACCTTGCCATGCATCGCCGCCATCAACGTCTACGAACTGGCGCTTCTGGGCGTGCTGCTCCTCATCGTGGTGTGGCAGAAGGTGACGGATGACGCGATCTCGCTGGTGGTGATCGCAGCCCTGTTTCTCATCGGAAGCGGCATGGTGCTCACCACCGTCGCAAATGACAGCCCGTCAATCGTCCTTGCGATCGGGGCCGTCTGCCTTGTGTTGGGAATCGCGAAGCTGCTCGCCATGCGGCAGTCCATCGGCCTGTCCATCACGGCCGCGGGCTTTGGGGGGCTCGCCGTTGTGCTGGCGTGGAATTTCGGGGCTGCCGCGCTTCTGGCGCTGCTTGTCACGGGTGCCGGAGTCGAACGGGCCGACTGGTTGCTGAGTTGGCTCGCGCCGTTTGCGGCCGGGGCGCTGATTCTCGTCGACAGCGTGCTGCGGATCGGCCTCGTGCCCGAGGCGGGGGGCGAGAGCAAGCCCTTCTTGCGGCGTCTGCCGATGTGGCTCATATTCGCCGCCGTCATCCTGGCCGCCGCGGGGGTGCACGAATACGTGCTCGCCTATGTCTTCGACATCCGCTCCGGCTGGGGCGACTATCTCCCCCTCCTCAACATCGTTCTGTTGCTTCTGCTCGGGCTGAGCCTGGCGCTACGCGAGCGCCCTGGCCACTTCGACACCTGCCTGGCAGCGGCGCCCCTCGCGGTGTGCTTGCTCGCGGTTGCGAAGGGCCACGTGCTCGCACCTGCGTCATTCGGCATCGAGTTGATCTGGTATCCTCCAGTCTTGTTGGCGCTGACGGGCGCGGGCTCGTGCTGGCTGGCCTGGCGCCGTCGCGTGCCGCTGACCGCCTACGTGGCCGCAGCCTATCTCCTCGGCGTCATCCTGACGGCCGGGTTTCAGCCGCAGCGGCCCCTTCACCTCAACTGGGAAGTCACCGGGGCCCTGCTCGTGGCCGGGCTGTTCGCTGCGGGGCTTATGCGGAGCAACCCGGTGTTGTGTTTCGTGGCCGTGGTTGCGGCCTCCTTCGGATTCGGTTTCACCGGAGCTGCAGGCCCGCTCGCGACGCTCCTTGCCGTCCACCGGATGGTGCTCGTTTGGGGGATTACGGGTGCAGGCGCGTTGGGGGTCGCCTTGATCTTCGGACGAAAGACGCCCCTCGCACTCTCGTTAGTCGGCGCGCTTGGGGTTGCGGCGTT
>JAFGTL010000784.1 GCA_016934125.1 Candidatus Hydrogenedentota bacterium | reverse complement strand
GTGAAAGGCGAGGGCGTGGAGGGCCGGGCCGGCTGGTTCATCCATGTGCATGGCGATCGGCCGCTCCTCATCAACCGGGCTGAGGCCGCGGACGGCACCTTCGACTGGCGTGAGGTGGCCATTGAGTTCGAGGTGCCGGAGTCGGGCACGTCGGTTTCCTGCGGTACGTTGCTGCACGGCACGGGGCGGGCGTGGTTCGATGACGCCCGGCTTGACGTGCTGGGTGGCGACCGCGCCCTGAGCGTGCGCGTGACGGGCGGCCAACGGCGCGAACTCGATGTGATGGAAGGAGACGCTGATTGGCCCCATGCCAGAGGGTTCACAGTACGCGCACCGATCCGGGCGCGCAATTTCACGGACAAGGCGTGCAGGAACGGCATGGTTCTGGTGGATACGGGGCGCGTGCAGAACCGGTTTGGCAAGCTGTTCGGGTTTACGGCCTCCCCCACGCTCATGGTGGTCGATCCCTCGGCGCCGGGGCAGTCGGTGCCCTTGTCGGGCACGCTGGATCGGGGGTTGTGTTTTGCCGCGAACATCCCCGCGGGCACGGAGAAGGTGATGTGGCTCTATGCGGGCGCGGGGGCGCCGGAGGGACGGGCGTCTGAAGAGGAGCATCCTGGGGCGTGGGCGGCCCGGCCGGGCAACCTGGTGGCCAACGGGACGATGGAGGCGTGGAAAGGCGACAGGCCGGCGGTCTGGGAATTGAGCGGCCCGGCACAGGGCCGGGATGCGGGGTTTGAGGCGCGGCGTGTGCGGGACGGGGTTTACGGTGAGTGGTGCCTCGAACTGACGGTGCCGGAGGAGGTCGAGAAGCCGGGATGGACGGGCTGGCGGCAGCGGGTGCCCGTCAAGCCGGGGACGTCATACCTGCTCGCCGGTTACGTGAAGTCCATGAACGCGGACTGCCAGATCCAGATCCACGGCCATTTCCGGCGGGCGGACGGGACGCACACGGCGCATCCCTTCTTCCAGACGGCCGAGGGGATCACGGGCGACCACGACTGGACGCGGACGGCCCAGCTCGTGACGACGCCGGGCGATTGCGCCTTCATCGAGATCCACCTCACCATAAACGGGCATGGGACGATCCGGCATGACGCCGTGCTGCTGAGCGAAGCGTGCAGGGGCATTGTGGGCGACATCGAGCGGAGGCGCACCGGGCCGGCGGGCTTGAGAGCGTGGCCGGTGAATCCATTGGTCAAGGTGTTCCGGGACGATCTGCCGCCGGAGAAGCCGCAGCGGGACGTGGAGGTCTACGCGTCGCGGAACACCTGGGAGTCCTTCCAGATCGCCGTCCGGGCGCCGGAAGGCGAGGGCGTGACGGTGGAGGCGTCGCCGTTGAGCGGGCCGGACGGGGCCACGCTCGATGCGCCCGCCGTGTTCCGCGTCGGATACGTGCCCATCGACTTCCCGGTGGGCTATGCGCAGAGCGTCGCGCCCGACTACCACCGGATGTGCCCGACGCGCCGCGGCAACGACGGCTGGCGGGACTGGTGGCCGGATCCGCTCGTCCCGGGCGACGGGGCCGGCACCACCTTCAGGGGCGGCCCGACGCAGCCCGTGTGGTTCGATGTGCGCGTGCCGGCATCGGCGGTGCCAGGCAAGTACAAGGGCCGCGTGACGGTGCGCACGGCCACCGCGGAGTTGACGGTTCCGGTGCGGTTGACGGTGTGGAACTTCACGCAATCCGATGAGAACCGGCTCGCGGCGATCTACGACCTGCGGAACGGGCCCGGCGGAAACGTCTTCTCGGGGCCGGATCGCGTCGAAACGATCCGCCATTGGTATCGATTCCTGGCGCAATACCACGTATCGCCCGGATTCGTCATCGACGGGCCGGCGTTCGCATACGCGGACGGGACCGTGACCATGGATACGACACAATTCGATGAACTGGCCTCGGTCTTGTTCGACGAACTCCACGTGTCCAAGGTGTATACGCCTAACCTGTTCTATGCCTGCGGCTGGGCGTATGCGCCCCGGGATGTGTTTGGGCTGAAGGCGTTTACGCCGGAGTATGTCGCCGCGTGGAAGAGCGCATACGGGATGTTCGTCGACCACATCACCCAGAAAGGCTGGCGGGACAGGTTCGTGCTATACCTCTCCGATGAACCCCATGAGCACAGCGAGGTGACGATCACGGGCCTGGCGCGAGTCGCCGACATGGCGCGCTCCGTCGCGCCGGACGTGCTGGTGTATTCGAGCACTTGGCGGTACATGGAGGGGCTGGCGGATCATCTCACGCTGTGGGGCATCGGTCCGCAGGGAACCTGGACGGAGGAACAACTCGAGGCGCGGCGCGCGGCGGGCGATCGGTTCTGGTTTACGACGGACGGCCAGATGTGCACGGACACGCCGTTTGTGGCGATCGAGCGGCTGCTGCCGTGGTTCTGTTTCAAGTACGGGGTGGAAGCCTACGAGTTCTGGGGGGTGTCCTGGTGGACGTACAATCCCTGGGAGTGCGGATGGCACTGGTATATCCGGCAGAGCAACGAAGGCACCTCGTGGTACTACGTCCGGTATCCGAATGGGGACGGCTACCTGGCCTACCCTTCTCCGGACGGCCGGATGGATCGGCCTGCCCCGAGTATCCGGCTTGTGGCCGCACGCGACGGGGTGGAGGATTTCGAGTTGTTCAGGGCGCTGGCCAAGCACGCCGAGGCCGGCAACGGGGAGGCCCGGCAGGCGCTGGATCGAGTCCGGGAACTCGTGCGGATGCCGAATCGCGGCGGGCGGTACTCGACGGACATCATGGCCGATCCGGATGCGGTGCAGGAGGCGCGGATCGCGGTTGGGGAACTGGTATCGGGCTTGTCGGGCCAAGCGGACTGATTGCGGGGCCGGCAAGTGCGCATATCGTGTGTATTGGGGTAAGAAACGACGAACCAACCGGGCGATTTGGTGTTTAAGAGACGAGGTCCTTGGTGAAAAGTGAACAAACCGGCGCCATCGGGCGTCTAGTAGACATCAAGGCACGACGTGTGCCGGTGGAGGGCCGCTTGGGTGCGGCGCTCGGGCCGGGACAGAGGACTGGAACGGTGTTGGTTCATTCGGGCGGGGTGATCAGGTTCCCCGTTCGTGGCGGAAAGGCCGCAAAGGCTGGAGAGATGGTTACCACGGTGCAAGAACAGAGAAGGCAGAAGCGGTACACGCGGCCGGTGTGCGCGTGGCTCATGTTCCGGCATGAGCCGAGCGCCATCGGGACGGTGTCCGTAGACGTGTCCCTCGAGGGGGGCCGGTTCTGCGCGCTCGAGCCCGTGGCGGCGGGGACGCCGGTTCTGGTGTACCTCCAACTGCGGCCAGGGACGTTCAGCGTGGAATGCAAGGGCCGGGTGTGCTGGTCGCGGCAGATGGCCGACGGACTCGAGCACTTCGGCGTGCGGTTCCTGGATCTGTCCGAACCGGAGACGGAGGAACTGGCGGCGTTCCTCGCGCCGGGCCGCACGATCCCCGTCATGGCCGCTGTATAAGCCCTTACGATCCCGGCGCCGTGTCCGGCTTTGGCCGGCACGGCCCGGGACTATCCTAGATACCCCAATCCGCGGAGGGCGTCCTGCATCTCCTCGTCGAGTTCCTCCTCGTTCAGCTTGAGGACATCGGGCACGTACCAGACGTAGACGGCCAGCCCGGGAGGCAGGAGGGCCGGATCGTACGCGCCGGGCCCGGCGGCCCAGTCGATGGGGCGGAAGGGGGACGAACCGTCCAGGACGACGTGCTCGGCGTCGCGTCCGACGGAGACGCTCTCCAGGGGCACCGGCTTGCCATCGATGCGGATATCGAGGGCGAGCGGAAGCTGGGGATCGACTTCGACGGAGAGCCGTGCGTTATCCTGTTCGAGTTGGCCGCGCCAGAACTGCCAGTAGGCGTAGGCGTCGCCGCCCTTGGGGGGCTCCATTGAGATTTCGAAGCGGAGGGTGCCGTCGGCCGCCTCGGCGCGGGCGGGCCGCTTGGGGTAGCGCAAGTTGAACGCGCCGATGCCTTTGCCGGTCAGCGCGCCTGTCACCTGGTGCGTCTCGCCCTGTTTGCCCGTCACGAGGATGTGAAGGCCCGCGGCCCCGCGGGAGGCCATGCGGCCGGCATACAGTTCGAGGGGTTCCGCGCCGGGAAGGGGCGCTTGGGCGGGCGACTGCTCGAGGGGATCGTGTTCAAGGTCGAACCAGTGCTTCGTGCCGCCCACGAAGTCCTCGATGAACTTGTGCCGGGTGGTCTTGGCGGCCCGCTGGCTCTTCCGGCAGATGGTGAGCGATGAATAACCGATGCGTTCGGCGGCCTCGGGGTCGGCCTCGAACAGCTCGGCAAAGGAACATCCGCTGAGGCCGGGGCCCGGAGGGGCGCCGGCCAGATCGAGGATCGTGGGGGCGAGGTCGACGATCTCGATGAGGCCGTGCCGTTGTTCGCCTCTGTGGGCGTTGCCGGGGAGTTTGACTACGAGCGGCACGCGGAGTTCCTGTTCGAACAGGGAATAGCCGTGGCCCACGTGTCCATGCTCGCCAAGCTGCTCGCCATGGTCGGAGAGCACGACGATGAGGGTGTTGTCGTACTCGCCTTCGGCCTTGAGGCGCTCGATGAGCCGGCCCAACTGCATGTCCGTGTAGGCGATCTCGCCGTCGTAGAGGTCGAGGATCCGCTCGTACTGGGCGCGGTCGCCGAGGTCGTCGTAGGAGGCGCGGACGAACTTGTCGCGGTATTCGGGGCTGGGCGCTTCGTGGGGGCCGTGAGGCCCCATGGTGTGGACGTAGAGGAACCAGGGCCGGCCGGCCACGGTCCGGATGGTGTCGAGGGCGACCTCCGTGACAAGGGCGTCGTCGGCCTCGCGCCATTGGGTGGAGTCGACGTCCACGAACCGCATGAAATCGTTGCCGAACCCCCACTTAGGCAGGCAGTTCGGGTTCGTCATGAGGCCGTGGGTTTCATAGCCGGCCTCGGCGAGGCATTCGGCCAGGCTGGGCAGGCCGGTTCGGAGCACGTCAAAACGGTCTTCGGCGCCGTGGACGTGGGGGTAGGTCGAGGTGAGCAGGGAACCAATCGACGGCCGAGTCCACGACGATTGCGGAACGAGTTGCGTGAACTGGACGCCGTCGCGGGCGAGGGCGTCGAGGCTGGGCGACGTGTCGCGGCTGTAGCCGTAGCAGCCCACGTGATCGAGGCGGAGCGTGTCGATGAGGTAGACGAGGACGTTGGGCGGCCGCGGCGCTCCGGGATCGACGACTTCGCAGGGGCCCAGCCAGCAGGCGCCCGAGGCGTCGAGGGCCACGCGCAGCTTCGGATTCGGCCCGAGGAATCCGCCTACGACAAACCGGCCATCCACCCAGTGCCGTTCGGGGCCGGCCTCGAGCGTGCCGATGCGGCGCCAGCCGGCGTACACGCGGGCTACAGCAGGCGCCCCCGCGTCCGGCAGGAGGCCGAGGCGGACGACGGATCCGGGCGTGGCCGGGCCGAGGTCTACCGCGCGTTTCCCTGTTTCGTTGACGCGCCGGGCCGTGCGCCATTCCTGGTCGAGGGCGACGCGTTCGGGGCGCGAAATCCCGGCAAGGGGGATGCGGCCGCGGTGCCACAGGATCAGACATGGCAACGCCGCAAGAAGGAGGAGAAGGATGCAGGCGGCGCCCAGAATACGCGCTCTTGGGATCGTCATGGGCGGAGGATAGCACGGGTTCTGAGGAGGGGTCAACGGCCGTGCGGCGCGCCGGTGGCGGGGCGAACGCTTCCACGACTGGAGGCGATTGATCCCGCCCGGCCACGGCCCTACAATGGCCCGGGAGCGGGGCGGGAGGACGTGCCGCCCCGGTTTCCCCGGGGCAGCGGCCGGTTTGGCGAAAGGACAATCGAGGAGCCATGCGACAGAACATGATTCCGTGGACGCGAGGGGGTGTTGTGGCCGTTCTTGGCCTTGTGCTGCTGGGCGGTCTTGCCGGCTGTGGCGGAGACTCGGGCGGCAACGTGATCCGGGTGACGCGCAATATCGGGGGCCGGGAAGGGTTCCGGCACCATTTCGAGACTTGGAAGGCCACGTTCGAGCAGGCGAACCCCGGCTGGACGATGGAACTGACGGATTTGGGCAACGCGGACGGCGCCCAGTTCTACAAGACGCGGATCGCGACGGGCGACTTGCCCGAGGTGATCATGACGTGGCAACTCACGAATTTCCTGGCAGACGGCGGCAATCTCGTGCCGCTGCCGGATTCGTATTACGAGCAGTTCGGCATCCCGCTGCCTACGCCGTACGAGGGCAAGCGCTACACGAGCCAGGCGGGCATGCAGATTCAGGGGATTGCGGTGAACAAGGCCATGTGGGACGACATCGGCGTGACGGAGCCGCCCGAGTCGTGGGAGGAGTGGTTCGCCGCGTTTCACAAGCTTCAGGAGAAGGGCTACAAGCCGCTCGTGCTGGGCGGCCGGGAGTGGTCGGCTGCGCAGCCATTGTTCTATGCCCTCTCTTCCGATCTGTATGATCGTACCGTCGATTCCGGGCAGGCGTCCTGGACGAAACGGCGGGACGCGGGCGAGGTGCGGTTCGCGACGGATCCCATCGTGAGACAGGCCATCGAGACGATGTTCTACCTGGTGGATCATTTCGTGGACAAGGGCGCGGGGAGCGACGGATACAACGAGGAACAGCGCGATTTCTACGGGGGCAAGGGGGCCGCGTGGTTCATGGGGTGTTGGATGGCGGGGGATCTGGAGCCGAATCGGGTGGGGTTCGATATGGAGTACTGGCCGGTGCCGTCCATGATCGGGCGGCCGCCCGTGTTCATTTGCACGTCCGCCATGCCGAACGGCTGGGCGGTCACAACGAGCGCCACGGGTGAGAAACTCGACAAGGCCATGGCCGTCATGGAGGCGTTCTACGATCCCGGTGTGTATCAGGCGTTTCTGAACGGCGAATGCCAGTTCGGCGAGGCGGCGAAGGTGCCTGCGAAGGCGCCGCAGTACGATTGGGCGCCCGCCCAGCATCTGATCGAGAACATGAGTGAGAACCTTGCTGCCTATGGCACCACGCGCGGGTTCCACATCGCCCTGGACGACATGCCGCCGCCGAGCTTCCACGATCTGATGGCGCGCGTCATGCAGGAAATCGTGGCGGGCACGCGGGACATCGATCGCCTGCTCCAGATCCTCGACGACGAGTGGGAAAGCGCCCGCAAGGGCATGTGACGGCGGGCCGTTTCACCGTTCCACCACGACTGTGTTATCCTTGCCAAGCGTCGTCAGCATCGATGCAATCAATCCGAGCAGCGGGGGAAGCAGAGTCGTGAGATCCGGCCTGAAAGGTGGCGCGTCCGGCGGGCGCCTGCGCGGCGCGACGGCGTCGCTGATCCTCTGTGGGCCCGCCGTCGCCCTGTACGGCGGTTTCATCGTGTTGCCCGCCCTGCTCGGTTTCGCGTACAGCCTCACAGACTGGACGGGGTGGACGGGCACGCCGGATTTCATCGGGTTGGCGAACTTCCGGGAGCTCTGCTCGGATACGCTCTTCTTCAAATCGGTGCGGTTCACCCTCTTCGAGACGGCGATGATCGTCGTGTTTTTCACGTTCTTCTCGATGGCGCTGGCCGTGCTGCTCGACAAACTGCGCGTCTGGAAGGGATTGATTCGCGGCCTGTTCTTCTATCCGTACGTGCTGAGCATCATTGTGAGCGCGCTGCTGTTCACGTATCTGGCCAACTACCGGGAGGGCGCCGTGAACCTCCTGCTCCGCGCGCTCCATCTGGACATGCTGGCCCAGGACTGGATGGCGGATCGGGCGCTGGCGCCGTATTTCATCTTCACACTGGTGGCGTGGAGCGGCCTGGGCTTCTTCACGACGCTCTACCTGGCCAACCTCCAGACGATTCCCGGCGAGCTCTACGAGGCGGCGCGCATCGACGGGGCCGGGCCGTTATCCGTGTTTTCCCGCATCCAGTTTCCCATGCTGCTGCCCACCGTCACCACCAACAGCGTTCTGGCCCTGATCACGGGCATCAACCTGTTCCCGCAGATCGTGGTGACGACGCAGGGCGGCCCGGGATTCGACACCTTCACGATCGGCTACTACATCTACCACCTCGGCTACCAGAAGGATCGGCTCGGATACGCGGCGGCGGTGTCGTTCATGACGTTCGCGGCGCTGGTGGCGGTGGCGGCGGTGCAGGTGGCGGTGCTCCGGCGCAGACAGGTGAGCCTATGAGCGGGCCCGGGCGGAAGCGCGTGCGTTGGCCCTTCCTGGAGGCGGCCCTGCTCCTGGCGGGCATCGCGTTCGTGTCGCCGTGCCTCCTGGCCGTGCTGAATTCGGTGAAGACGCGGCCCGAGATCATCCAATCGCCGCTGGCGTTGCCGAAGGAGTTCACCTTCGCCAGCTACCGCTACCTGTTCACGAGCGTGAAACTCGCCCGGCCGATGGTCAACAGCGCCCTGATGTGCGTGGGCGTGATCTCGTGTCTCATTCTCAGCGCGCCCATGGCGGCCTACTCGCTCATGCGGCGGCAGATGGCGACGGGCCGGTTCCTGCGCGTCATGTTCCTGGCCGGCCTGACGATCCCCTTCCAGATCATCATGTTCCCTCTGCTGAAGCTGTTCCGGACGCTCGGGATCGAGTACACCTATCTGGCCCTCCTCATCCACCACGTGTCGTGGGGCCTGCCGCTGTGCATCTTCATCTACAGCGGGTTCATGTCCACGATTCCGAAGGCGCTCGAGGAGTCGGCGGCCCTGGACGGGTGCGGGCCCGTGGGCACGTTCTGGCGCATCATCTTCCCGTTGCTCACGCCGTGCACCGTCACCGTCATCATCTTCTGGGGGCTGTGGATCTGGAACGACTTCATGCAGGCCTTCGTGATCATGGGCACGACACGGGGCCAGTTGGTGTTCGTTCAGCTTTATCAGTTCCTGTCGGACAAATACGTGAAGCAATGGAACCACATTTTCGCGGGCGTCGTGGTCATGTCGATGCCCGTGACGGTGCTGTATCTCGCGATGCAACGCCGTTTCATCAAAGGCCTTACGGCAGGAGCGCTGAAGTAGCCGCGTCCGGCCGGAACGTCTGGTAGCGACAGGAACAGAGAACGTCACGTTCGTCAACCAGTGAGGATCGCCCCATGCTTGCATATGCACTCGCCCTCGTCGTGTTGCCCCTGTCGGCCGCGGCCGAACCGGCCCCGGCGGACTTCTATGTCGCCCCGGACGGATCCGACGGGAACGCCGGGACGTATGAGGCGCCTTTCATCTCAGTTGCCCAGGCCCAGCGGGCCGTGCGGGCGCGCGTCGCGGCCGGCCTGGACAAGGACGTGCGCGTCCTGATTCGCGGCGGCGTCTACCGGTTGCAGGAGCCCCTTGCGTTCGGCCCGGAGGACTCGGGCTCGGAGGCGCACGGCATCACGTACGCGGCGTATCCGGGCGAGGAGGTCATTCTGAGCGGGGGCCGGCCCATCACGGGATGGCAGAAGGCCGATGGGGACAAATGGACGGTGGAACTGGCGGAGGTGAAGGCCGGCGCGTGGGGGTTCCGCGAGTTGTTCGCGGACGGCCGCCGCCTGCCGCGGGGCCGCTATCCGAACGCGCCGGATCCGATGCGCGTCCAGAGCGTGTCGGAAGACGTCAAGCAGGTGGTTCTCGATGGGGTGCCCGGGCTCGACAACCTGGCCGGCCGGGACGCCGAACTCGTCATGTTTCAGAACTGGTCGATCTCCCGTGTGGCCATCGTGTCGTCCGAGGGCGCCACAGTCCACCTGAACAACCCCATGGGATGGATCGGGCACGGGGCGGCCACCACGGCGAGTCCCGGGAAGCCGGTGTACGTCGAGAACGCCGTCGAATTCGTCGATCAACCGGGCGAATGGTATCTGGATCGCGCGTCGGGCGTGTTGACGTATCAGGGCGGGGCCGGCGAGGATCCCAACACCCGGACATTCGTAGCGCCAGTAGCGACGCACCTCGTGATCGTGGCGGGCCGGGCCGGTACCGCAGTGCGGAATCTCCACTTCGAGGGCCTCGCCTTTGAGTACAACGCATGGAGCCTGCCGCCGTTCGGCTACCTCGGCATCCAGGCATGCCATCATGGCACGCGAACGGACGAGCGATTCCACGTGCTCCCGGTGGCGCTCGAGTTCACCTATGCCGAGGATTGCTCCCTGGACGGGTGCCGGCTGGCCCACCTGGGCGCGTCCGGGGCCGGGTTCGGCATCGCCTGCCGCCGCAACCGGATCGAGGGCTGCACGGTGGAGGATATCGGCGGCAATGGGCTCATGGTTGGATGGCGGGGCAAGGGCGATGTGTTCGACGGCGACGCCTATATGGAACTCAGCGCGGACTGGACGAAGCCCGAATACGCCCCCAGCGGGAACATCATCGCCGGGAACACGGTGTGCCGGTGCGGGGCCGTCAACCACGGGGCCGTGGGCATCTTCGACGCGTTCAGCGCGGACACGCGCATCGAGCACAATCACGTCTTCGACATGCCGTACACCGGGATCTCCGTCGGGTTCCGCTGGGATTCGTCTGCCACGAACGAGCGGGGTGCGCAGATCCTGTACAACCACGTGCACGACACGATGCAGATGCTCGCGGACGGCGGATGCCTGTATACGCTCGGACTTCAGCCGGGCGCGGTGATCCGCGGCAATCTCTTCCATGGCGCCCACCGGAGTTCGTACGCCCATGGGGGCGCGCCGAACAACGGCATCTTCTTCGACGAGGGGAGCAAGGGCCTCCACGTGGAGGGCAACATCATCTACGACACCACGGGCGATCCCATCCGGTTCAACCAGACGAATCGGGAGAACCTGACGTGGGGCGAGAACTCGTTCGGCGTCGGGCCGGACGATCCCGCGTTTCCGCACGAAGCGGCCCGCAAGGCCGGGCCATCGCGCGAAGCCGGCTCGTAAGCCCTGTCCGGGCAGGATTCCGCGGGGATCGGCTGCCCAGCCCGCTACCGCCAGCGCCTGAGGGGATGTGAACGCTCCGTCAGCGGCATGGACACCCGGCCGCCCGTGATGTATGCCTCGTTGGCGGCCTGGATCATCTCCACCGCGGCCCGGCCGTCCTGGAGGCTGATGGCCGGGGTGCGCTCTTCCTCGACGGCGGCGATAAGATCGTCGGTGATGGCTTTATTGCGTTCCTTGACGGGATCGCTCAGCGCCGCGGTGGGCGCGTCCGGCAGTGGGCGCCAGGCCGATTCCCGGCCGCCGGGCGCCCAAGTCGGCTCGTCGAGCCAGTAGACGGCGGCAGCGGCGCCGATGCGGATGGACACGACGCCGCGGCTTCCGTAGAGATCGATGCCGAACCGGCCGCCATTGCCGTCGAGGTTCTTCATCGAATCGAAGTAACCGGCCATCCCGTGCGGGAATCCGTACATGGCGTGGATGCGATCGCCCACCACGGGCCCGAGGCGTTCGCTGGGTTCGCGCACATCGGCCGGGACGGCGGGCCGGCCGCCGGCGGTGATATCGGCGCAACACGAGGCCGGTTCGCCGTCCAGGAAGAACCGCATGAGATCGAGGACGTGCGTGCCCAGGACGATGAGATCTTCGCCGCCGGCCCGGGCATCTTCCTTGCCGCGGGCGCGGGCCTCGAGGAGCGTGCCGATCAGGCCGTCCCGGGCGATGAGTCGTTGGGCGTGCTGGACGATGGGCATGGCGCGCACGTTGAACGCGATGGCCCATTTCAGATTCTTCGCCTCGATGGCGGCCACCATGGCATCGGCCTCTTCGAGGTCGACACAGAGCGGCTTCTCGATAAACCCATGGGCCCCCACGGCCGCACAGGCCAGCAGGTAGTCCTTGTGGCGCGCCGACCACCGCGGCCCAACGGCCACGAGGTCGGGCTGCTCCTTCTCGAGCATGACGGCGTAGTCGGCGTAGGTGCGTTCGGCGCCGGTCTCGGCGGCGCACTTGGCCCGGCCGGCCTCGTCGGGATCGGCCACCGCCACGACGGCCACATCGTCGCGCAACGAGAATGCGAACTGGATCGCGTGTCCGTAGCCGCCTTCCTTGCTGTCGCCGATGATGCAGGCCTTGTATTTCGCCCCACCGGCCGCGCCGGCGCGCCGCGCCGCCAGGGAGGCGGCCATCAGGGATCCCGAAACCAGAAACTCGCGTCGTCCGAGGCCCATCTGTGTTTCCTCCGCTCCGTCCGGCGGCCATGGCAGCAGCCCGAGATTGCGGGCCCAGTATACAGGACGGCGCGTTGCGGGGGCATCCCGGGAGTTGCCATTTGGGGCCATGGCTGCCATACTCGACTGCAGGTGCACATGCAGGTTCGCGTATGCGCGGGGGGCGTGCATGGAGAACCATGTCGGCAATAACGCTGCGGTGATCGAGTCTCCGGGCCCGGGGGGCGCCGGGGATGCCCATTCCCTGCTGTTACACAAGCAACTGCTCGGCAAGCGGCTCCATATCCAATCGGTAGTGCGCTTCTTCGTCGCCGCCGGGGTGGCCGTCACGGCGCTGGGCGCGAAGTATGTGGCCGGCATCGACGAACTCGACGTGCCCAGCCTCCTGCTGCTTGCCCTCTTCCTGGGGCTCTTCAACATCGGCACCTTTGCCGCCACGCGGCGGTATCGGGGCGTCCAGCAGACGGCGGCGTCGTATCGTGTTCTCCAGGGCATCATGCACCTGACGATCAGCGTCGATTTCCTGTTTCTGACGTTCGGGCTGTGGTTGGTAGGGGGCGCCAAGTCGCCGTTCAAGGCCTTCTACCTGGTGCACGTCATTCTTGCATCCATTCTGTTGTCGCCCCGGGCGGCGTGGCTCCACGCGCTGTTCGGCTACGGCCTGCTCAGCGGGCTCGTCGTGGCGGAATGGTTCGCGATCATCCCCGCGCGGTTCCCGGTGGGCGCCGTGAACAGCAACACGCCCCTGGACGGGCGGTTTGTGCTCACCGTGCTGGTTGTCCAAGCATTTCTGATGGCCTTGACGGTGTTTCTCGTGACGAGCCTGGCCCGGCTGCTCCGGGAAGGCGAGCAGCAACTCCGCACGGCCAATACCGAGCTCGGCCGGCTGTCCAATATGCACCGCGACTTCTTCCACATCGCGCTTCACGATCTGAAATCGCCCGTGTCCGCGGCCGTCATGCTGTTACACGGGCTGGAGGCCGAGTCGGAGCCTGCGCTGAGCGAGCGCCAGTCGCGCTGGGTGTCGCGGCTGCGGGTGCGGCTCAACGAGTTGACGGGGTTCCTGCGGGATTTCGAGGTGATGGCCTCTCTCGATGCGGCCGATCTCACGGCGCATCGGGACGAGGTCGACGTCGGCGCGCTGCTCAGGCGGGTGGCGGAGGATCATGAGGATCTCGCGCTCACGCAGGGACACCGGGTGGAAGTCGACGCGCCGGAGGATCTGCCCCGGCTACGCGCCACCGAACGCCTCGTCTATGAGGCTGTGGCGAACCTGGCGAGCAACGCGATCAAGTACACGCCCGACAACGGGCGGATCGTTCTCGGCGCCCGGCGAAGCGGGGCGGCCCTCCGCATCGAAGTCATCGACAACGGCATTGGCATCGCCCCGGACGATCAGAAGCGGCTGTTCCACGAGTTCGTCCGTGTGCGCCGGCGCGACCTGCTGCCGCGGAAGACGTCGGGCAGCGGCCTCGGGCTGTCGATCGTGCGGCGGATCGCCAAGGCCCACGGCGGACGGGTGGGTGTCGAGAGCGAGTTGGGTAAAGGCAGCACTTTCTACATCGAGTTCCCGCTCACCCCGGCCGCGCCGGCACCTCCCCCCGGCAATCAGGCCTAGCCGCCCTCCCGGAGAATGTTGCGTCGCCGGCCCGGCGAGTGCTACACCATCGAGGTTTGCCGGCCCGAACGGCCGGCCGGGAGGAGCCTGATGAAGACACGCGCCGCATACATGAAGTCGCCGTGGCAGTTCGAGATCCGCGAGGTGGAGTTGAGCGACACGCCGCCCGCTGGATGGATCCGGCTGCGCGTAGACGCCTGCGGCATCTGCGGAACCGATCTGACCGCCGCGGCCGAGAACACGGCGGACTGGGCGGCCTTCGGCCACGAGATCGCCGGCGTCGTCGAGGCCGTTGGGCCGGAAGTCGGCACGCTCGAACCGGGGCAGTCTGTCGCGCTCGAATCGGGGAGCGCGTGCGGGCGGTGCGATCTGTGTCGGGATGGGCGGAACGATCTGTGCGTGGGGCGCGTGCCGGGATTCTGGGGGCAGGCGGCCATGGGGTTCAGCGACACGATGCTTGCCCCGGCGTGTTGCGCGGTGCCCTACGACGGGCTGCCGCCGGCGGTGGCCTGCCTCGCCGAGCCGGCGGGGGTTGGGTTCGACATGGTCAGGGTGGCCGACATCCGGATGGGCCAGCGGGTGTGCGTCGTGGGGCCGGGCCTCATCGCGCTGGTGGCGCTGGCGTTGGCGATCCGGCGCGGGGCGTCGGAGGCCCTGTGCATCGGCCATTCTCATTCCAAGGCCCGCCTCGAACTGGCCAAAGGGCTCGGCGCGGATGTCCTGGCCGTGGACGGGCCACTGGATGAGCGGGACGATCTGCGCCGGCGGTTCGATCACGTGCTGATGGCCGCGCCTACGCAGTTCATCGTGCCCGCCCTGGCGCTCCTGGACTACGGCGGCACGATGACGTACATCGGGATCGGCACGGGCGACGGCACGATCCGGTTCGACGCGAACGACTTCCACTACCGGAAGCTCCAACTGCGCGCGAGTTTCGCGTCGCCGGCCCTGTACTTCCCGGCCGTGCTCCGGCTCCTCAAGGCCGGCGCCATTCCCGGGGAGGAACTCATTTCGCACACCTTCAAGCTGGCAGAGATCGAGCGCGCCATGCTCACCTGCCGCGATGACAAGGCAACGGCGCTCAAGGTGGTCGTAACGCCGTAGGGCAAGCGATTCCGGCGCCCGATCGCCACGTCGAACCCCAAAGGAGTCTCAAGCATGCCGAATACGATAGGAGTCGTCGGGGCAGGTGGTATCTCGAACTTCCATTTCGCCGCGTTCGAGCAGACGGGCGCGCGCGTGCGCATCATCGCCGATCCGAACCGGGCCAATGCACAGCGCCATCTCGATGCGTTCGGTGCGGAATACGCCGCGGACTACGCGGCCGTCGTGTCGCACCCCGACGTCAATACGGTGGCCGTGTTCGCGCCCAGCCCGCTGCACTACGAGGTGAGCAGGGCCGCCCTCGAGCACGGGAAGCACGTGATCTGCGAGAAGACGCTCACGCTGGATCCCGAGCAGTCGTTCGAGTTGGGCTGGCTCGCGGAAGAACGCGGGTTGTGCTTCTACACGAGCTACATGAAGCGCTTCTTCCCGGCGGCCAGGCGGGCCAAGGAACTGATGCCCCGGCTCGGGCATATCATGAGCGTGTACTGCCGAACCTACCAGGGCATGGGCGGGATCGATGTGCACACCGGCGAGGTGCCGGAGTTCTTCAGTCCGG
>JAFGTL010000783.1 GCA_016934125.1 Candidatus Hydrogenedentota bacterium | reverse complement strand
CCCGGCTCCTTTGCCAGCACCGCCGTCACGCCCACCAGGCTGAGGGCGGTGCCGCCCAGGTAGGCCGGGTTGCGGATGATGCCCCGCTCCTCCCGGAACAGGAAGAAGCTCAACACGATCACCAATACCACGTTCAGTTTCGTGATCAACTGCGCCATGGTAGCCGTCGCGTCGTACGTGCCCATCGTCCACGTGCACTGCTGGAACGTGTTCAGGCACGCGATGCCCAGCAGCATGCCCGGATGCCGCAACAGGCGTACAAACTCCCCCCGGAATCCGATCCAGCTTACGGCCGTGAGACAAACGGCCCCGCTCACGTAGCGCACAAACGCCTGCGAATACGGATCGTACGCCCCGCTCAGGAACCGGATAAACACCGGCGCCAACGCCCACGATACCACCGCCGCAATCAGTGTCCCGGCGGCCGTGACTCTCGATCGGTTATCCATAGCGTCCCCGGCCGTCCCATTCACGCGTCGAGCGCGGCGACTACCCGATCGCCGAACTCCGCCGTCGATACCACCGTCCGCGTGCCGTCCGGATTCCCCAGATCCGCCGTCGTGGCGCCCTCGGCGAACACGCGGCGCATGGCGGCCCAGATCCGGCCCGCCTCCTCTTCCATGCCGAAGCTCTTCTCGAGCATGAGCGCCACCGAACCGATCATCGAATAGGGATTCGCGATACCCCGGCCGGCGATGTCGGGCGCCGAGCCGTGGGCAGGTTCGTAATACGCCTTCTCCGGGCCGACGCACGCCGACGGCATCAGCCCGAGCGAGCCCACCAGGCCGCCCGCCAGATCGCTCAGGATATCGCCGAACATGTTCTCCATCACCATCACGTCGAACTGCCGCGGATTCAGCACCAGCGCCGCCGCCGCTGCGTCCACGATCACGTGCCGCACCTCGACATCCGGATACTGAACCGCGATCTCGCGGCTCACGTCGTTCCACAACACGCTCGACATGAGCACGTTGCTCTTGTGCACGTTATGGAGCACTTTCTTCCGCCGCCGCGCCTCCTCGAAGGCTACTTCCAGGATCTGGGCGATCTCCTGCTCGTCGTACTCGAGCGTCTCCTTCACGTAGCGCAGCCCGTTCTGATCCGTGCCTTCCTCTTTGCCACCGAAATACAGCCCGCCGATCAACTCGCGGATCATCACGAAATCGATGCCGTCTTTCACGATCTCGCGCTTCAGCGGCGAGAAATCCGCCAGTTCGGGCGGAAGATACACCGGCCGGTAGTTGGCAAACGTGTTGTAGCGCTTCCGCAACGGCAACAGGGCGCTCCGCTCCGGCTGCTTCTCCACGGGAATCCGGCGCGCCTCTTCGACGCCCAGCCCGATCGGCCCCTTGAGGATGGCATCGGCCTTATCGCAGGCCGCGATCGTCTCGCCGGGAAACGCATGGCCGTAGTTGAAGTACGCCTGGCCGCCGAACGGCATCTTCAGCAGGTTGAATCGGACACCCGCCTTCGCGCTTACCGCTTCGAGCACCTTCACGGCCTCGCGCATGATCTCCGGGCCGATCCCGTCGCCTTCCAGCACCGCGATGGCGTACTCTTTCATGTCCTGTCTTCCCGTTGTTCGCCCAGGATCGCTCTACAATCGCCGGGCGAATAATCAATCGGGGAAACCGGCCTCCCGGAAGGGAGAACGATTTCCCCGAGTCCGTTTCAGCTTACCGGCCGTTCGCGTCAGACCTTCGCCGTCAACTCCGCAATGGCGTCGCCGATCTTCGTCGTCGACATACCCGCCTCTTTGATATCCTTGGCCGACATGCCCGGCAGCACCCCCGATTCCAGGAACGCCACGCACGCCTTCTCGACGCACGCCGCGGCCTCCTCTTCACCGAGGTGATCGAGCAGCATCTGCCCCGCGAAAATACACGCCAGCGGGTTGATGCAGTTCTTACCCGTGTACTTCGGCGCGCTCCCCCCGATGGGCTCGAACATGGACACGCCTTCCGGGTTGATGTTGCCGCCCGCCGCGATCCCCATGCCGCCCTGAACCATCGCGCCCAGATCCGTGATGATGTCGCCGAACATGTTCCCCGTCACGATCACGTCGAACCACTCCGGATTCTTCACCATCCACATCGTCGTGGCGTCCACGTGGGCGTACTCGCGCTTGATATCCGGGAACTCCTTCTCGCCCATCTCGTGGAACGCCCGCTCCCACAAGTCATACACGTACGTCAGCACGTTCGTCTTGCCGCACAGCGTCAACGTGTTGGTCTTGTTCCGCTTCCGGGCCACCTGGAACGCGTACTTCAGGCACCGATCCACCTCGTTCCGCGAGTACACCATCGACTGCACCGCCACTTCGTACGGCGTGCCCTTCCGCTGGATTCCGCCGAACCCCGTGTACAGGCCCGCCGAGTTCTCGCGCACTACCACGAAATCAATGTCTTCCGGGCCCTTGTCTTTCAACGGCGTCTCGACATTCGGATACAGCTTGACGGGCCGCAGGTTGATGTACTGATCCAGTTCAAACCGCGTCTTCAGCAGGATGCCCTTCTCGAGAATCCCCGGCTTCACGTCCGGATGCCCGATCGCCCCGAGGAAGATCGCGTCGAATCCGCGGAATTCCTCGATGGCCGAGTCCGGCAGGATCTCGCCCGTGCGGAGAAACCGATCCCCGCCGAAATCGTAGTCCGTCGTGTCCAGCGTGATCCCGAACCGATCCGCCGCAGCGCGCACCACCTTCACGGCCTCGCGCAGCACCTCTGGCCCGGTGCCGTCGCCACCCATCAACGCGATCTTGTAGCTAGCCATTCACGGTTTCTCCTCGTTCTCGCCCTTGCCTCGGCCTACGCAGACGTGACCCCCCTTGAAAAATCGAGACGGTATGGTATCAAATCCCCAGCGGCGAAACCAAGCGTGGCGCGCGCCCCGGCAGGCCGCGCCGCGGCAGGGAGATGTCATGAGACAGTGCATCGCCGGCCGGCGGATCGCAGTGTTCGCCGCAGCCCTGGCCCTCTGCGCCGGCCCTGCGGCCCATGCCCAGGAGAACGCGGCCATGAATGAGGCCGATGTCCCCAACCCGTATGTCGTTACGTGGAGCACACCCAGCCGGGACTCGTCGGGCTCGATGCCCCTCGGCAACGGC
This sequence comes from Candidatus Hydrogenedentota bacterium, assembly GCA_016934125.1. Taxonomy (GTDB): domain Bacteria; phylum Hydrogenedentota; class Hydrogenedentia; order Hydrogenedentales; family SLHB01; genus JAFGTL01. Next base: position 2,297 of record JAFGTL010000783.1, on the reverse strand, counting down.
GACATCGGGCTCAACCTCTGGATTGAAAAGGGGGGCGACCTCCTGTTCTACCTGGGCAAAACCGACGCATGGAGCGAGAACGCGCGCCTGCTCAAACTGGCCCGAGTGCGCATCTCCTTGTCGCCCAACCCCTTCGCCCCGGGCCTGCCCTTCCAGCAAACACTCGACGTACGCGACGGCGCCGTCACCGTCACCGCCGGCCCGCCGGCTGCACCGGCCACGCTCCGCATCTGGGTGGACGCCAACGCCCCCGTTGTCCGCGTCGAGGCGGACGCGCCGGAACCGCTCAGCGTCCGCGCCACCCTCGAATGCTGGCGCACACAGCCCCGGCCCCTGGCCCCCGCCGAACTCGACTCCGCCTATGGCCTCATCCAATCCCCCGAGCCCGTCGTCGTCGGCCCCGATACCGTCGTTGGCGACTACCCGGACGGCCTCGCGTGGTTCCACCGCAACGAGCGATCCATCTGGCGCAACACGCTGGAACTCCAAGGTATGGGCTCGTGGGCCGGCCGCGCCATCGACCCCCTGCTGCACCGCACCTTCGGCGGCGCCATCCGAGGCGCCGGATTCGCCCGCGTCGACGCGGCCACCCTCGCATCCGCCGCGCCCGCCCGCCACCACGCCCTCGCCGTGTACGCCCTGACCACCCAGTGCGCCGACGCGGACGCCTGGCTGCGCCGGATCGACGAGATCGCCCGCAACGATCCCGCCGACTGGGCCCCGGCGTGGGCCGCCCATCGGGCGTGGTGGCGCGCGTTCTGGGAGCGAAGCTGGATCCGCCTCGCCCCCGCGACGCCCGATCCGGACTTGGCCGCCGAGGTTGCCCTCGTCAACCGCGGCTACACGCTCCAGCGGTTCATCAGCGCGTGCGCCGGCCGCGGCGGCTCGCCCATCAAGTTCAACGGCTCCATCTTCGTCGTCGACGCCGAAGTCGACGGCAACCGCTTCGACGCCGACTACCGGCGCTGGGGCGGGCCCTACTGGTTTCAGAACACCCGGCTCGCCTACTGGCCCATGGCCGCCTCGGGCGATACCGGCATGATGAGCCCCCTGTTTCGCATGTACGCCGACGCCCTGCCCTTCGCCACCGCCCGCACCCAAGCCTACTTCGGCCACGATGGCGCCTTCTTCCCCGAAACCATGTACTTCTGGGGCGCCTACGCCAATGACAACTACGGCTGGGATCGCGCCGGCAAGCCCGACGGGCTCACCGACAACGCCTACATTCGCTACTACTACTCGGGCGCCCTCGAACTCACCGCGCTCATGCTCGAGTATTTCGCGTATACGCAGGACACCGCCTTCGCCCGCGACACGCTCGTGCCCCTCGCAGAGGCCGTCATCGCGTTCTACGCGGCCCACTACCCCACAAACGACGCCGGCACGCTGCGGTTCGAGCCGGCCCAGGGCCTCGAAACCTGGCAGAAAGCCGTGGATCCGCTCCCCGTCATCGCCGGATTGCGCTACGTCATCGACGGGTTGAAGGCCCTGCCGCCCGGCGTCGCCTCGGACGCCCAACGCGAACGCTGGCGCCGCGTCCACGAAAGCCTGCCCGCCCTCCCCATGGCCGAGGCGGACGGCGGCCCCGTGCTCGCACCCGCCGCCGAGCTCCTCGAAGAGGCCCGCAATTCCGAGAACCCTGAGCTCTACGCCGTGTTCCCCTACCGCCTCTATGGCGTCGGCAAAGACGGCCTCGATCTCGCCCGCCGCACCTTTGCTGCTCGCCGCGTCAAAGGCAACGAGGGATGGCGCCAGGACGACACCCAGGCCGCGCTGCTCGGCCTCGCCGGCGAGGCCCGTTCCCGGCTTGCCGCACGGCTCGCCCGCCACCACGACGGAAGCCGGTTCCCCGCGTTCTGGGGCCCCAACTTCGATTGGATCCCCGATCAGGATCATGGCTGCAACGCGCTCATGGCCCTCCAGGTTATGCTCATGCAATGCGACGGCCGCGCCATCCGCCTGTTCCCCGCGTGGCCCAAAGACTGGAACGTCGAGTTCAAACTGCACGCTCCGTACAACACAACCGTCGAAGGCGCATATGCCGCCGGCGCGCTCCAGCGGCTCGCCGTGTCCCCGCCCGAACGCAGGGCCGACGTGATCGTCCTCGAACCCCAATGAGCCCCGCGCCGGTGTCAGATCATGGGGCCTTCGCCCTGCGAACAGACGGAATGCGGGCATCCCCCTTGCCAAGCCGCGGGTGCCCTCTGGATTCGGGGACATCCATGATAGGTAGAAGTCAATAGGCAGAGTGGGCGTTCTGCCGAGGACGGATCTGGGGGCCGGGGCGGCAGGTTTGG
>JAFGTL010000782.1 GCA_016934125.1 Candidatus Hydrogenedentota bacterium | reverse complement strand
GGCGGCTCAACTGGGCCAGGTCGCGCGCACAGCGCCAGAACGCCTCCATGAGACGGGCCGGGTTGTGGGCGAAGCGGTTCGCGCCGTTTCCGCGGGTGTGGAGGAAGCCGTTCTCGAGCACCCACTCGGGGGCCGACGACAACGCGTGCGAGCCGGGCGCCGCCCCTCGGGCCTCGGGCCGCACCGGTGACATCGGGTAATGGCAGATCCGCGCCGCGATGCGCAGGAACCGACGGAGCTTGCTGGCCGCGGCGTAGTAGTCCTGCATGAGTTCGGCGAGGGCGTCGTGCTCGCTGCCTTCGCCGTAGCCGAGGCTGCGGGCCACGTGGCGCTGGTTCGCGAAGGTCAGTCGGTCGTCGGCCTTCCCCGCCCGAAAATGGAGTTCGTTGCGGATCCGCCACAGGAAATCGAGCCCGTCTACGAACTCGAGTTGCTCCTCCGGGGTGATCAGTTCCTGGGCCACCGCATCGTCGAGCGTGTCGGCGCCATAGGCCATCATCAGCAGCCACAGCGCCGTGTGGAAGTCCCGCAGGCCGCCGGCGTTCTCTTTGATGTTGGGCTCCGGCTGATACATGTCCCGGTAGGCTTCGGGCAGTTCCTCGTAGCGATCCCGCACCTTGTGCTCCACGAAGGCCGCGCCGAGGCGTCCGGCCTGAAACTCGCGCATAGACAGCCGCATCCGGGCGAACACGGTGCCATCGCCCACGAGCAGCCGCGCCTCGAGGAAGCTCGTGAACACCTTGATGTCTTCACGCACGAGTGCAATCGCCTCGTCGACACTCCGGACGGCATATCCGGCGACGAAGCCGGCATCCCACAGGAACGGCACCAGGTAGCCGTTGAGCCCTTCGACGTAGTCGTCCATGGCCCCCTCGAACAGGAGGCAGACGTCGATGTCCGAGTAGGGGCTCAGCTCCCGCCGGCCGTATCCCCCGAGCGCGCACAGGGCCACGCGCGAGAGCAGCGGCCCGCCGGGCCCGCCGGATCCGGGCAGCGAGCGGACGCCGAAGTAGAGCACGCCGCGCAACACGGTGTCGGCCATGTCGGACAGCATCCGGACGACGTTCGTGCCCGATTGGCCCGCGCGGTGCAGGCGGAGGATCTCCTGCCGGCGCGCGCCTACGAATGCCCGGGTTGCTTCGAGGCACTCGGCCCGCGATAGCGCGTTGGATGCAGTCGCCGGATGCCGGGCCAGGGCGACAAGCTCTTCGAACGGGCGTGTCATGATTCGCCTGCCTGTCGGGGAGCCGGCGCGGCGGAATCCGCTTCCGCCGCCAAGGCTTCCGGTTTCGGCGGCAACTCGTACGGCGGGCCCACGAAGGCCAGGCCTTCGTCCCGGGCCCATCCCCGGTAACCCGTTGCCGTCACGACGCGCGCCCAGCCGTCCCGGCGGTCGTCCACCATGACGCGATCGCCTTCGTACAACTCGAAACGCACGACTTCGTCGTCGCTCATGCCGTAGCGCACCGGCACGAGCGGCTCGCTTGCTACGGCGCGCATGGCCGGATGGGCCTTCACCCATGCGGACACGCCGAACGCCACCGCGATCACCGCGAACAACGCCGCCAGCCGCCGCATGTAGCGGGGCCGTGGCTTCCCGAGCGCCATCCGCCAGAGCCGGAATCCCAGCGCGAGCCACATCGCGATCCAGCATACGAGGCCGACGACAAGCGTGACGCGGCGCGACAGACTGTAGTGCCAGAAGAGCACGCTCTGCTCCCAGTCGGGGGGCAACGGCCGCGCCAGTTGCCGCTTCGTCTGCGCAAGGCACTGATCCAGATTATGCTGCGCGCTCTGGAAGCCCGGATCCAGTTGGAGCGCGCGCTCGTAGTTCGCGATGGCCCACCCGAGCCGGCCTTTGCGGTAGTAGGCGTCTCCGAGGTTGTAGAACACGTGCGGATGCTCGACACCGTCGGCCACCAACTGCTCGTAGAGTTGCACGGCGCGCCCGTAGTCCTTGTCGGCGTAGGCCTGCGTGGCGCGCTCGAAGGTCTCGTTGAACGCGTTCGAGGACACGAGCATCAGGAGCACCGCTGCCGAGGTCATCATGACTTGGCGCCTCCTTTCCGGGCCGCATCCAACTGGCTCATGCCGGCCGCGGCGCCGTGAAACAACGCGTCCACCTCATGCTCCGTGAGCGGATCGCCGGCATACCGGGCGCGTTCGCATTTCCGGAGAACCTTGGTCAGGTTGTCGGTCGTTTCGGGCATGACCTCGTGTTCTTCGAGCAGGCGGCGCGCGTCGGCCGAGGTCAGTCCCGCCTCCGGCACGTCGAACTTGTCCGCGACGAACCCGGCCAGCACGTGGAAGAGTTCGTCGGCGGGTTCCGCGGCGTGCCGCGCAGCGCGGAGCCGTTTGAGCGCCTTGGTGCGTGCCCTGGACGACCGCGCGAGGCCCGTGTCTGCGGCGAACCGGCGTTTACGTGCCACGTACAGCGCCAGGATGGCATACGCCAGGGGGGGCAGGGCGGTGGTAATCCCCACCGCGAGCGGCAGCGTCTGGCGCCGGCGGAGTTCGGAGGGCGCGGGCACGGGGCCCAGAATGTCCAGCCCGAGCACATCCACCGAGCCCGGCCCGGGCCGCGCCTCGATGCCGACCACTCGGTTGCTCTGCGCCTCCGGCGTTTCGAGGACCTCCACCGTGAAGGGGCCCACGCGCTCGACTTTGTAGGCAGCCGCTGCCGGCTCGAAGTAGCAGAACTCCACCGGTGGGATGACGAGTGTTCCCGCAGCGATGGGGGTGATGGCGTATGTGAACGTTCGCTCGAAGGTCTCGGGCCCCTGTCCGCGTAGCGGGAGCGACTGGGTGGCCTTCTCGGGCGGTGCGACATAGACGTCGTCCATCGCCGGGAGTTCCGGGGCGCCGATGGCGTTTGGGTTGCCCCGGCCGGTGATGCGGATCATGAGCTTCGTCGGCGTGCCCTGGATCACGCGGTTCTCCGTCAACTCGGCCTTGACGTGGAAGGTGCCGACAGCGCCGGAGAACCCCTTCGGGCGTTCCGGGAGGGGGCGCACGGTAATCTCGATAGGCGCAGTCGAGCGCGCCACCCGCTTGCGCTCATACATGAAACCCGTGAACACCCGCGCCACGCCCGTCCATTCCCATGGCCCGATGGTGAGCGTTCCAGTCGTCGTCGGATACAGGACTTGGCGTTGGCGGCTCACCACATACTCCCAGCCGTCACGCACCTGCACCTCCGGGCCGATGTCCTCGGGCACCTGCGGCAGGGCGTAGAATCCCGTCGTACTCGGATACGTGGCCGCCAGCGGCTGCTCACCGAGTCCGACGCCGCTGAACGCCCAGAGACTCAGGTTGAGCTGCACCGGCTCGCCCTGGAACACCTCCTTCTTGTCAACCTCGGCCACCAGGAACACCGCCTCATCGAGCGTCAGGCCTCTGCGCTCCCCCGCGGGCTCGCCGGAATCCGCTGGCCGCGATGGAGGCGCCGGCTTGTCCGGAGGGCCCGGGGGCCGTTGCAGCGGAGCGCCCTCCGCCACCGTAAACGTGAGCGGCGCCGATTTCACCTCCTGCTTGTCGATCAGGACGGGAATGGCCGGGAGTTGGATGGCGCCCGTTCGCGTCGGTGTGGCCGCATAGGCCCGCACCTTGATCTGCGTCATGTCGAGATTGATCATGTTCAGGCGATCTTCCCGCCGGCGCGGAGACTGCTCGATGATCAGTCCCGGCACGTCGGGGATCTGCGGTTCGCCAACGTTTGAACCGCGCGCTTCGACGATGATCAGAAACGGCTGATTCACCTCGATCGTGTCGCGGTCAAGCCGGACGGCCACCTCCGGATCCGACGCGGCCAGCATCGAGAGCACGGCCGCGGCGATCTGCCCTGCTGCGGCCATTACCACCATTCTCTCCTCACCCGTGAATCCATGGGGCCCTTTCTGCGATCCTGCTGTTCGAGCTGATCGAGATCCTCGAGGGACTCCAGGATAGCCTCGATGTTCTGCTTGTCCTGGGGCTCTGCGTCGGCCTGTTGCTCCTCCGGGGAAGCCTCGTCCGGCATCAACTCCTCGGGCATCCCGTCCTCCGGCGGCGCCTGTTTGCCGGGAGAAGGCTGTTGCTGCTGCTCCTGCTGCTGTTGCTGTTCTTCCTGCTGATCCTGCTGCTGGCGATCTTCGCCCTCGGACTTCTCCTGCTGCTGTCCGTCTCTGCCCTCGGACTGCTCCTGCTGCTGTCCGTCTTTGCCCTGTTCCTGCCCCGAATTCTGCTGCTGCTTCTGCTGGGGTGGCGGGGGATCCTGCAGCATCTTCTTCAGCCAGTATCGCATATACTTGAGGTTCTGCCGGGCCTTCTCGTGATCCGGATGCCGATCGAGAAGACCCTCGTATCGCTGGATGGCTTCCTCGGCAAAGCCCTCCAGCGCCTCCTCATCGCCCCCTGCCGCGGCGAGCTTCGCCTGCTGGGCCAGTACGTTGGCGAGATTGTACTCCGCGTTCACTCCGATCCAGGCATTCCGGCTCGTCCATGCTCTGCGGAACGATTTCGCCGCCTCCTCAAGAAGATCGTTTGCCGCGCTCGGGGCCACATCCCGCCGGGCCATCGCGCTTTCGTAATAGGCACAGCCCGTAGCGTAGTGCAACTCGTCCGATTCAGGCTCTTCAATCTGGAGATCCCGGTAGATGCGGAGTGCGCCCTCGGCGTCGCCGGCCCGCAGCGCGTCATTTCCCTGGCGCAGCCGGGCCTCGAACGAGTCGCCCGCGGCGGCTGGCAGGCTGTAGGCGGCTGCCAGGAACAGGAGTGCGCAGGCCGCTATGAGTCCCCTACGCATGGCCATGTCTCCCTTCTGGACGGCGCATCCGCCACCATCGCAGCCACGGCAGGAGCACCAGCCACAGGCCTTCGCCGGCGAAGCACAGCAGGGCCGCCGCAAGCGGCCAGCGGTAGCGGTTCACGAGTTGGTAGCGCACGTCGCCCTCCACCTCGCGTTCCGACAAGGCCGCAAACCGATCATAGATCTGCTCGATATCCCACGAGTCGACGCGGGCCCGGATGTAGGCGCCGTTGCCCTCCGTGGCCACGCGCATCAAGGTGTCCTCGTCCAGCTTGGATCGGTGCGGCTTGCGCACGGCGGAGGCGTCGGCCGCCTGGCTCATCCACTCCGGAAACTCGACCTCGGCCCCGTTGGGATCGCCCACGCCGATCACGAACACGCGGGCCACGGCCGAGGCCTCCTTGGCCGCCTCGACGGCGTCGCCCGACACCTGTTCGCCGTCCGAGATGATCAGAATGCCCCGGGAGCCCGCTGTGGACACGCCCGACGAGCGCTCGTCATCCTCGAACACGCGAACGGCCTCCCGGATCGTTGCGGCGATATCGGTTCCTTCCATGCTGATGGTGTCCGTGTCCACGGCATTCAGCACGGCGCGGAAATAGCCGTGATCCATGGTGAGCGGGCACTGGAGCGCCGCCGCGCCCGAGAATGCCACCAAGCCAAACCGATCGCCCAGGGCGCGTTCCAGCAGCGAGCGGATCTTCTGTTTGGCGCGCTCAAGCCGGTTCGGCAGCGGATTCACGGCCCGCATGCTCTCCGAGGTGTCGAGGCAGATGATGATGTCGCGGCTGTACTTACGAACCTCCTGCCAGGACTGGCCCCAGCGCGGCTGGGCCAAGGCCAGCGCCAGAAACGCGACGCCGAACACCGTGAGCCAGAACAGGGGGCGGCGCACCCGCTCGTCGTAACCCACCAGAAGGCGCGGCACGACGCCTGCCCCGGCGAATCGTTCGAGGCGTGTGCGGCGCCAGCCCTCCAGCACCCGGAGCACGACGACCACGAGCGCCAGTGCCGCCAGCGCGGCGCCCAGCCACCAGTGGAGCCGGCTCAGGGGGAATGCAAATGCGAACTTCACCTGCGTCTCCTACGGAATCGGCTCAAACCACAACCGCCTGCTCAGGATCGAGCATGCCATGGCCAGCCCGCCGAGAACCGCCCATGGCACGAATCCCTCCTCGTAGTCGTAGTAATCGTCCAGTTCAATCTCTGTGGTCTCGAGTTCGTTGATCTCGGCATATGCGCCTTCGAGCGATTCGGTGTCCGTAGCCCGGTAGAACCGGCCGCCCGTTTCCTCGGCGATGCGCTCGAGGGATTCGACGTCGATGGGCAGGTTCACCGGCACCATCATTTCGCCGAACAGCGTCTGTCTCGGCACCAGCGCCTCGCCTTCCGCGCCGGCGCCGATGGTGTAGATCCGGATGTCGAATTCCTTGGCAAGGCCCGCCGCTGTGATGGGATCGAGTTCGCCCCGGTTATTGCGGCCGTCCGTGAGCACGATCAGCACCTTGGACTTGGCCTCGGACTTCCGCAGCCTGCTCACGGCCAGGCCGATGGCCGAGCCGACGGCCGTGCCCCGTTTCTCGGGATCCCGCTCGTCAATGGCCGCGAGGTCGAGTTCCCGTTCGAGCATGCCGTAATCGAGGGTGAGCGGACACTGTGTCCAGGCGTATCCGGCATAGAGAATCAGGCCGACGCGATCGAGCCCGAATCGATCGGTAGCGGCCTGTTTGCGGTTCCGGAGGAACTGGCGCACCGCCTGCTTGGTGACGAACAGGCGATCGCGGCGCTCGCCCTGCGACACGAAGTCCATGGCGCGCATACTGCCCGACACGTCGACGCACAGCATGATGTCGATGATGTCCGCCACGTCGCGGCGGGGTTGAAGCCCGCGCACGGGCCGGGCCAGCGCGACGACAAGCAGGGCCAGGCCAACGGCCCGGAGCAGGGCGGGCAGCCGCCGCATCCAGGCGCGGCGGGCGCCGCGGATTCGGGACAACGTGTCGCCGGTGGAGATCCGCATGGCGCCGGGGGCGCGGGCGGCACACTCGGCCGCAAACAGTGCCACGACGGCCCCGAGCCAGAGCAGGGCCCAGGGGTGCAGGAACTTCGTGAACGAGAGCGAGGCCGGCGAGATCATGCTGCACCTCCCACCGCCTCGTTCTCGGCGGATTCGGTTGGCGGGGCCGGCGCCGTCTCGTCGATGAAGCGGAGGACGTCGGCGAAGCTCTGCTCCATCTGATCGAGGCTGGGCTTATATCGCGCGAACTTCACCCGATCGCAGTGGCGGAGGAAAGTGGCGAGCAGCTTCTGCTGTTCGTCTGAGAACACCCGGGCGCCGGCGGCCTCGGCCAGGAACTCGGGGGTGGTGCGTTCCGGGGCGTGGACATTGAACCGATCCTCGATGTAGTGCCGCAGAATGGCCGACAACTCGACGTAGTACGGCTCGAACCGGCCCGTGGCCGGCCAATTGCGCCGATCCAGTTCGCGCAGCGCCCGGTAAGCGGCCTCCCAGGGCGGCACGAGGGGTGGGGTGTGCTCGACGGCGCGCCGCCTTCTCAGGAACAGAAACAGCCAAGCCGCCGTGAGCCCCGTCGTTCCGGTGGCCGCGGCCACGAGCCGCCAGTCGCCCACGAGGCTACGAGGCGGATCGATCGGGCCCGCGTTCGGCTCGAAACGCTCCGCTTCCTCGGTTTCCTCCGGCGTCAACTCGCGGACACGCACCGTAGGTGACGGCACGACGACGGAGACGGCCTCATCCGGGCCGCCGGGCGTCTTCACGCGTACTTTGACGGGTGCGATGGCATAATCGCCGACGAAAGTGGGATCCAGCACGTAGGTTTCCGCGATTCGCACCCGGCCGCTGCCGAGGCGGACTTCGCTGTGCAGCGGTGCCCCGTAGATGGCCAATCCGCCGAACTTGTTCGCCATCTCGGGGAACTCGACGGCCATGCCTTCCGGCCCTTCCACGGCGATGTTGAAACGGGCCTGGCGATGGAACGGGATCACGGGCGGATCGATGGACGTGGCCACGTCGAAGGGCAGGCCGGCCTCGCCGGCCGGCGTGGCAGCCGCGGCTACAGCAAGCGCTATGGCGAGCACCGCGTTCATGGGGCCTCCCCGGCCTGGGCGAGCCGATCAAGGTGGAGGCGCACATCGCGCGCTTCGAGCGTGTTCTCGACAAGGGCCTGCATGTGCTCCTGCTCTTTGCGCATCTGCAGCAGGCGAATGGCCCGCTCGGCGACTTCGTCGAACGCGGGCATCCGGCCCGCCTGCTTCGAAACCGTCTGGAACACGAACCACGCGTCGCCGAGGTGGATGGGCCCCGGGATGGCCTCGGGCTCTGCAGCCAACACGTCGTCGACGTGGGGCGCGCTGCCCGGCACGCCGGGGATCGGGCGGCCCGCGATCACGGGAACCGGGCTGCCGGAGAACTCCTTCACGGCCGCGGCCTCGGCTTCGGTGGGGGCCTGGGCGACGCGCACGGTTGCCTGGGCCGGCTCGGCAAACAGATCGGGCTCGGCCTTGTAGAATCGCTCCGCGTCCTCCCGCGTCACCTTCACGTTGGCGCGCACCTCGTCGGCGATGAGCTTGCGAACGACGAGGGCGTCGCGTTGGGCGGCAAGCTGCTCCTGGATCTCGGGATCCGCGTCCAGTTCGAGCCGGTTCGCCTTATCGAGCAGAAGCCGTTCCGCCACCAGGTTCTTAAGAAGGTCGGCCCGTTTCTCGGGCGTATCGAACGAGTCCCTCACGGCGGCGGGCAGTTTCTCGATCTCGAGCTCGAGATCCCGATCCGTGATCACCTCGTCGCCCAGTTCGGCCACGATCACCTCCCCGGGCTCGAGATCCTCCGCCGTGCGTTTCACCGACGAGCGGCGCCGCAGTTCGCGGCGGAGATCCACCGATCGGCCCAACTTGTCGAGGCACAGCACGATCTTCTTGTCAATCTCCTGTGCGAGTTCGGATTCGGGCTCGAGGAACTCCGCTTGATAGAGAAACGGGAGCGCCTGCTCGAATTGGCCGGTGTCGATGGCGAGCTTCGCCACGCTGTAGCACACCTTGGCCCGTGCGGCGTCGTCGAGGGCGGCCTGATCGAGATAGGCCTCGTAGGCCGCGATGGCCGCCTCGGGAAGCTGCTTCTCCTCGAGCCGTAGCGCGTACTGCCGGCACTGCTCCGGCGACAGGCCGCCCGCGGCCGGCGGTTGGGCCATGCCCGCTCCGGCGCCACGGAACACGGCAAACCCGGCCCCAACGCCGATGGCGATCCCGGCCAGGAGGCACGACGCCCCGGCCAGCATCGCGGCGCCCCGGCCCGTCCGGGGCGGGGCATACTCGGCACGGAACTGCTTCAGCCGCTCTGGTGTCTGTTCACTCATCGCCTCGTTTTCCTCGCGTATCCTGCCGTTACGCATACCGCCGTTCGCGCATGCGGAAGAAACGATAGATCTCGTCGATGTAGGGCCGATCCGTACATACGTGGATCGCGTCGACGCGGTTCCGCTGGAAGATGCGTTCGCGTTGCCGCGCCCGCTCCTGGGCGGCCCGGGCGTATTCCTCGCGCACGTTCTTGTCGCCCGTGTCGACGAGGAGTTCGCGGCCCGTCTCGACGTCGCGAAGGGCCACCAGGCCCGCATTGGGCAGGACGTCCTCTCGCGGATCGGACACCACCGTGGCGATCACGTCATGCCGCCGGGCGGCCACGCGCAAGGGCACCTCGTAGTCCTCCGCGAGGAAGTCGGATACCAGGAAGGTGACGGCGCGCCGTTTCGTCACCCCATTCAGGAACCGCAACGCGCCGGGGATGTTTGTGCCCGTGCCGCGGGGCTCGAAGTAGAGCACTTCGCGGATCACGCGGAGCACGTGCTGCCGGCCCTTGCTGGGCGGCACGTAGAGCTCGACATCGTCCGTGAACACGATGAGGCCCACTTTGTCGTTGTTGCGGATGGCCGAGATGGCCACGACGGCGCAGAGTTCCGCGGCCAACTCGTTCTTAAACCGGGCCGCCGTGCCGAACCGGCCCGAGCCGCTCGCATCCACCACGAGCATGACGGTGAGTTCGCGCTCCTCGGCGAGCAGTTTGACGTGGGGGCGGCCCGTGCGGGCCGTCACGTTCCAGTCGATCATGCGGACGTCATCGCCGGGCACGTATTCGCGGACTTCCTTGAATTCCATGCCGCGGCCCTTGAACACGCTCTCGTACTGCCCGGCGAGGATCTCGCTCACCATGTGATTGGTGCGGATCTGAATCCGCCGGATCTGCTGCATGACTTCGCTGGGAATCACGGGATTCGTTCCTTATGGCACGGGAACCGTATCGAGGATCTGGCGGATGACGTCCTCGCTGGTTCGGTTCTCGGCCTCGGCCTCGTAGGTGACGATCACGCGGTGGCGGAGCACGTCCATGGCCACCTGCTTGACGTCGTTCGGGAACACGTTGCCCTCGCCCTGGAGGAACGCGAGCGCCCGGGCCGCCTGCTGCAGGTAGATGGTGGCGCGGGGCGATGCGCCGTACTCGATGAGATGGTTGATCTGCAGACCATACGCGTCCGGGTTCCGGGTGGCCTGCACGATGTCGACGATGTAGTCCTTGGCCTTCTGATCCACGTACACCTGATTCACGACTTCGCGCGCCCGGAGGATCTCGTCTTTTGTCACCACCCGCTTCACCTCGGGCTCGTGGAGCAGATCCACCCGATCCATGATCTCCCGCTCTTCGCCCTTGCTCGGATACGTCACCTTCAACTTGAGCATGAACCGATCCACCTGCGCCTCCGGCAGCGGATAGGTGCCTTCCTGTTCGATGGGATTCTGTGTGGCCAACACCATGAACGGCTCATCGAGCGGGAAGGTCTGCTCGCCGATGGTAACCTGCCGTTCCTGCATCGCTTCGAGCAGGGCGCTCTGGACTTTGGCGGGCGCCCGGTTGATCTCGTCGGCCAGGATGATGTTGCCGAACAGGGGCCCCTTCTTCGTCGTGAAATCGCCGCTCTTCGGGTTGTAGACGAGCGTGCCGATGAGATCGGCCGGAAGCAGATCGGGCGTGAACTGGATCCGGCAGAACTGGCAGTCCATCGCCGAGGCCAGCGTCTTGACGGCCGTGGTCTTGGCCAGGCCGGGCACGCCCTCGATGAGCACGTGGCCGTTCGCCAGCATGCCTACGAGGAGCCGATCGATCATGTACTGCTGGCCGATGATGACTTTGGCGACCTCCGCACGCAGTCGTTCCACGAACTGGGCCTGCGCCTCCACGCTTCTCCGAATGGCTTCCACCGATTGTCCTGACATCGGCCTTATCCTCCTGTGACGTCGTTGGCGTATCGGGCCCGCGCCCGTTCGAGCGCCCGCACGTCGCTGTCCACTTCGTCGTCTGTGGGGCGCGCGCCCCGGTAACCCACCTGTTCAGCCCGCAATGACAGGCGGCCGGCAAGCTCCTGTTCGAGCAACGCCGCTGCCGCCCTCGAAAGTCCTCGATAGCAGTCGTAGTACTCGCCGGCCAAGCGGTGCTGCTTGGCCTCGGCCAGTGCGGCCGCAAACGCCGCCATGTCCGGCTCGACAGCCGGGGCCGTCCCCGCCGTGGCCCGTCCGGCCCGTTTCCGGCGGAGCGCCCACCATCCCAGGGCCATCGCCACGCCGGCCGCGCACGCGCCCAGCACCCCATACAACAGGCTCCTGTCCGGCACGACGCGAATGGCAAAAGGCGCCACCCGCAATGTAGGCACCGAGTCCGAGGCAGGCGCTGCCGCCTCCGTGCCGTCCCCGCCCGGCGCTTTCGGGGGCGCGGGAGGCAGGTAGGCAATCGAGATCGCCGGCGTCATGTACTCGCCGGGCTCGTGCGGAACCACCTCGATCACCTGGACGACTACGTTGCGGCCGTCGCGCACGAATGCCCGGGCGCCCGTCACCGCCGCGTCACCCCAATCGATGGGCTCGATCTCGCTGACGATGACGAACTCGTCCGGCTCGCCCGCCCACGACACCTCGCACGCGATCCGGAAGGGCTCCCCCGGGTGGGCGGGCTGCTCGTCGGGTATGGCGTTCACTTCAGGCGCTGCCGAGGCCCAATGGGCCGGCCACCAGGGCAGCGCGAACACGGCAGCCAGCACCGCGGCCCGAGCGATTCCGGGGATATTTGTCGCGCGAATCATGCCGCCAAAGAGAGCAGGTTCTGTGCCTACCTGTCCCGGTTGCGTAACGTCTTGTTCGGCAGGTTGTTACGGGGATCCGCCCGGCGTGCCCGAAAGCCCGATATCGGGCTTTTCATACAGCAATGGAGCATCTGAGGCAGCCGCCCCGGGCCGCCACGCCGGATGGGAGGCGGCCAACCGGGCCATATCACCAAGCAGACTCAATTCGGCCGCCCGCCGCTCATAGTTAGCGACGGACGGTTCCGACGGAGAAGGCCTTCACCCCCAAACCGTACACTCAGTGTTAGAATCCCGGCCGTTGTACGCAGCCTTCCTGTTGCCCTAGAATCGATGTGGGTAGCCGGTGCGCCAAGCCTGAAGGCCAAGCCGAACCGGGGCGGCGGGAAGTACTATGAAGTCTGTCAAGGGCGACAGTACGGATGAGCCGGCGATGACAGAACCAATCGCGATTAGGCCTTTCGAGTGGAAGGACTGGGCTCCCTTATGTAGGCTGGGTATTGCACAGCTCGCTGAACATGGCATCATTCTCGATCCCAAGCACATCTCCGACGAGCCGGAAGGTACCGATCGGGATTGCCCCGAGTGGGATCTGGATCATGTCGAAGAGGTTTACCTGAGCGGAGCCGGTGGTTTCTGGCTCGCCTGCTGTGGAGACATGCCAGTAGGACAGGGCGGCGCACAAGATCTAGGTGGCTTGGTCGAACTCAGGCGGATGTACGTCAGGGCCGAGGATCGCCGTCGTGGCATTGGAGCCCGCCTTGTGAATGCCTTGATCGAGCACATGAAGGGCCCGGGATTTGAGGACGCGCTTGACAGGCCGGATGAGATTCGCATGCGGTTGGATTTGGCGGATGAGGATGGGTGATACGGTGGGGGCTCCGTGCCCCAGCAATGCGCCCAGTCGGGCAGGCTCATTGGATCTTCCGTCGACTTGCCGCGGGGCTGACGCGAAACGCTGATTGAAAGGAAAAGAGAATGTCCAGACCCGTAGTCTTGCTGATGGTAGCGCTTTCGTTGGTTTGCGGTTGCGCACAGCGTGAAGCCAAGGAGGCAACGCCAAGAGAATCAACCGCGGCCGAGTTCAGAATCGCTCTGCGGGAAGCGCCTTACATGGCTGGTGAGGCGATCGCCAGTGGTGACTTCACTCAGCTCAACTACCACAGTTTCCCCGTGACAATCGGTGAGGGGGCTACACTCGTCTCTGTCTCGGATGGCGTGACGCTTGAGGCGCGGTGGGATGACGCGGAAATAGCCGATAGCGGCAATCCCTCACGCAGATGCCTGTTCCTCCGGGGCTTCTCTTGGCGGCTTCCGAACAGACTGGTGTCTGCACGTGGAGACTCGTGGGCCCACACGTCTTGGACTGACGAAGGGGACTTGGCACTTGCGACTTATTGGGACCATTGCGTTACCCCCGTCCCTGTACAAGAGGCAGACGGCAGCGAGAGAGCGCTTTGTCTGCAATGGCGATGGCCGGAAGGCAAACGCCTGAAATACGGTGACTTCCCATTGAGCAAAGAGACAGAAGCAGCACCCTGAGCATTGTTGGGCGGCGAAGACAAGATGATCTGAATACCAAGGATGATTAACTGCTCTACAAAGGAGACTTCTGAAAAGGGATAGGGGCGATCACGAGAACGACATAGGCCGTGTGCAACACGCAATCGAAGGAGCCGCCCGCTCAGAAGTCGTTGGGCACCTGAACCGGCTGTCCGGATGCGGCCGATTCCACGGCGGCGAGGCAGGTGGCCACGGTTCGGGCGCCTTCCCGGGCGTCGGTGGGCGGTTTCGTGCCGCCGCGGATGTGGCTGACGAGTTCGTCCACCTCGCTGGCGACGTTGTGCGAACTGAGATCGACGGGCAGTTCCCAGAACTCGTTCTTGGTGGGATACCGCGTTGAATACACCTGGATGGTGGGGGCCGTGTTGCTCGTGACGATGGTGCCCGCGTCGCCGTAGAAGCAGGATCGCATCGTGTAGGGGCGGCGACATCCGATCGAGCACATGACGCTGCCGATCACGCCCGACTCGAACCGCAGGTTGGCCACGGTGCAGTCGTCGACGGGCCAATCCTTCATGGCGAAGTGGTTTGCGTAAGCGTGGACTTCGGCCACGTTTCCGGCGATCCAGCGCACCAGATCGACGGCGTGGCAGCCGCCGCCGACAAAAGGATGGCGGAGGGGATCGACGCGCCAGTCGCCGACGCCGCGGGCGTGGGTGTAGTTGTGGGCATACTCCGATTCGGCCAGGAACAGGTTGCCGATGAGCCCGTCGTCGATGAGGGACTTGGCGAGGACGAATCCCGGGGCGAACCGGCAGACTTGGCCTACCATGAACACGGCGCCGGACGCGTCGGCCGCCGCGATGATGGCGCGGCACTCGTCCATGGTGAGCGCGAGCGGCTTCTCGCAGAGTACATGTTTGCCGGCGTGCAGGGCGGCGATGCAGTGCTCCGGATGCAGGCGATCCGGCGACGCTACGGACACGATGTCGACGTCTGCCTCGATGAGCGCGCGGTAATCGGTGACGGCCCTGGCGCCGTGCTCGGCGGCCACGGCCGCCGCCCGTTCCTCGTCGACGTCGCACACGACGCACAAGTCCGTGTGCGGATTCCGGGCGTACGCAGCGGCATGGGCCGCCCCCATCCGCAACCCGATCACACCGGCCTTCAGAGCCATTCGCGCCTTCTCCTCTCGATGCGGCGGCAGTCAAGGCCCCCGCTCGTCAGTCTGTCTCGACATAGGCGAGGGCGCGTCGGGGGATGGCGCGCCGCTTGAGGCCCGGCCCTTCGTAGTCGACGGCCAGCCCCGTCGTGCCCCCCTCCTGGAAGTAGTCGACGGTGATGGGATGCCAGCCCGCCCGGAGGGCGACGAATCCGCCTTTATCCTGCAACCCGTGGAGGCCGTCATTGTCCACGATCAAGGTGGAGCCGATGTACAACCGGCTCCCGTCGTTGGAACTCGTGTAGAAGGTATAGAGCCCGTCACGGCGGATGTTGATATAGCCGCTGAACTGCATGCCGAAGAACTGCTGCCGATCGCACACGTCCAGGCCGAACGTGGGCGCCACGCCTTCCGCGAAGGGTTCGAGCGTGTCGAAGTCGGGAAGCTGTTGCCAGGTGCCTTCGTAGCAGGCGTAGCGCAATCCGCGCGCCGTACGCGGCAGTTCGACGGGATCGAGGGGCACGAACGCGCGCGGCTTCTCGTCGAGCGCAAGCTGGAAGCCGGCCTGATACTGATCCAGGGACACGCGGCCTTCATCCATGCGCGTCACGCCGGCGGCATGGGCCACCTCGAAGAACCGGCTGACGCGCTCGATATAGGGGGTTTGCGGATCGACGCGGAAGTTCTTGTGGTCGACGCGGTACTGCCCGAGGCCGCCCGCGCCGCGTTGCCGCTCGATCTGGGCGTACTCGACGCTGAGCCGGGCGATGCGGACGCGATCGAGGACGTCCGGGCTGTCGGCGACGGCCGCCTCGGCCCGATCCCAGAGCCGATCGGCCTTGGCCAGCACCCGATCGCTCAGAAAGGAGGACTCCCGGGGGCCGATCCAGATGCCCTCGTGCCGCTTCGGGTTCCGGGCCTTGTCGTGGAGGAGGTCGATGTACTTGCGGATGGGCCGGGCCGCGTCGCCGTACACGCCTTCCAGGAACTCGTCCATGGCCGTGTCCTCGTCGTAGTCCGGATTCCACAGGAACTTGGCATTCAGGTAGCCGCTCAAGGGAGAGAGCTCGCCGTTCACCGTGTTGTAGACATCCTGCTCGAAGATCCCGGTGACGTGGTTCGCCACATAGAGCTGGATGTTGTCGTTGCGGAGCCGGAGGTTGGGGAACGGCGTGAGGTAGTGGCGGAAACTGGTGACATAATCCCACACCCAGAGGCGGTTGGCCACCTGGGCCCAGCCTTCCAGGTCGCGCACGAACGACCGGTTGTCCTCGGATTGGCACGTGGCCAGGGGATGCATGAAACAGCACTCGATGCTGCACAGGCGGATAATGACGTTCGGGAGGGGGCGCATGGTTTTGGGCGGCTTCCGCGTCCACTGATAGGCGAGGGTTTCGATGGCTTTGTCGGGGAACTCCTCGGCAAGGGCCCCGGCGACGCGGTTGACGAGGTGGAGCACCGGGGCCATCTGGGAGCCTTCCTGCTCGGCGAGGGCCTGGCACCGCTCGCACTGGCAGTAGTTGCCCCAGTCATTCTGCGACAGGGAATACACGAAGGCCTCGGGATCCTGGCGGATACGGGTGCGCATCTCCTCGGTGCAAATCCGGATGACGTCCTCGTTCGTGCAGCACAGTTGGGTGTGATCTTTGATGCGTTTGCCCTTGATCTCGGAGAAGTACTCGGGGTGTTCATCGAAATACTGCTCGGGCGGAATGAGGCCGTTGAACGTATGCACGAACAGCCCCGCGCCGAACCGCACCCTGCCGCCGTGCCGCTCCTCGAGGGAGCCGGCGCTGCTGTTCATGCGGTTGCGCGCGCACCAGTCGCCGTCGTAACAGTCCATGACGAAGGGCTCGCGGTATTCGAGCACGGGCACCTGGGTGTCGTCGATGGCGTCGATGACGAGGCGATCCCGTTTCGGAATCCGGCTCACCTCCGGCGTAAACCACCGGCATCCCAGGTGATCCTCGAGCAGTCCGTACACGCCGTACAACGTGCCCCGGAGGGCGCCGCCGGCGATCACGAGATGCGGCCCGGCCGTCCGGATTACGTAGCCCTCGTCGCCCAGGCGCGCGAAATCGACGTCCACACCCACCTGGGCCAGGTGTGCGTTATCGCCCAGGATGATCTCGTGGGCCGCCACCGGGCCCGTATCCGGGGCGATGGGGAGCTGCGCGCCCGTCATCTCCTTCAGGAACCGTTGGAGTTCCTCGGCGGCATACTGGGTGGACGGCGACGCATCGCCGCCGACGACGATGACGAACTCCGAGGCGCCCCGCTCGGCCAGGATCAGTCCCTGTGCGCCTGCTGCGGCCGACGGCGTTGTGTACGCCGCCAGAACGCCGGCGCACACCATGACAACCACTAGCTGTCTGCGTATCATTGCTGCATCCCCCTCGCGCTTCGCGCGCCCGGCGCGGCCACTGGCCGCGAACGGGCCCTGGACGTGTTGCCCTGCGGCAGCCACGATACGCATACTGCGGGGGGATTGCAATCGAACCCCGGTCGCCGGGTAGCGGATTGTGGCGCGCTCGAAGTTCTGAACGCTGCGCGAGATTGGCTTGCGCGCCACGTTGCGGGATCGTAGCGATTTGGGGAGGCTCTCTGCGCTTCCAGCGGGAATCAAGGGAGGAAACCGGCCATGACACAGGCGACGCCCTGGTATGACGACGATCGATTCTGGCACTTGTGGCGGAAGTGGAGCTTCACCGAGGAGATCCGGGAGGCCGCCGTGAGCGAGGTGGATCAGGTGCTCGCCCTCGTCGAGGCCCGGCCCGGCGCGGCGGTGCTCGATCTCTGCTGCGGCCCCGGGCGCCACAGCATCGAACTGGCCCGGCGCGGTTTCGCGGTTACGGGTGTGGATCGGTGCCGGGCGTACATTGACGAGGCGGCCGCACTGGCGCGGGCCGGCGGGCTCGATGTCGAGATGGTGTGCGCCGACATGCGCGCGTTCCGGCGGGAGGGGGCCTTCGACGTTGTCCTGAACCTGTTCACCGCCTTCGGCTACTTCGAGGAAGAAGAGGAGAACACCCGGGTGCTGGCCAACGTCTTCGAGTCGCTGGCGCCGGGCGGTGTCTTCGTGCTCGAAGTGGTTGGTAAGGAGCCCTTAGCGCGCAATTTCCGGCCCCGCGACTGGACGGAAAAGGACGGCATCATGCATCTGCGGGACACCCGTGTGGTGGACGCGTGGCGCCGCATCGAGAACCGCTGGATCTGGATCGACGGGCCGGAGCGCCACGAGTTCGCCGTCTCCCACTGGATCTACTCGGCCCGGGAACTCTCCGAACTCCTGCGCGCGGTGGGGTTCGGCGGCATCCGCGTGTGCGGCGATCTCGGGGGCGCCCCCTACGATCACGAGGCAAGGCGCCTGGTGGCCGTGGCGCGCAAGGAATAGCGCCCAGAACGTCTGGCCGCGAAGGGCGGCGCGTCCGAAGTCCTTGGCACTGTGCGGGATCCGCTCGGCCACACAGCCACCCGGTGGGTGAGCATTGCACAAGCACGTATAGCGAGGCCGAGCTTGCCTCACGCGCCGCATCCCAAGTTACGAGACGATTTGGGTGGCGCCGGGGGACTTGCATCCGCGGGGTTACGCGGCGTATCGTGGCGACGAGCGGTAAGGAGGTCTCCTGATGTGTAAGCATGGAATTCCATTGGCGTTATGCCTGACGCTGGTGGCCGGAGGATGTGCAACCGTGACAGCAAAGAGGCCCGCGGCGCCCGTCACCGGGTTTATCGACAAAGTCATGACGGTGGACGGCCAGGAACGCGCGTACGTGGTGTTTGTGCCGCGCGGATACGACGGCCGTAAGTCATGGCCGCTCATCGTGTTCCTCCACGGTGCCGGCGAGCGGGGAAGCGACGGCTACAAACAGAGCGAGGTTGGCCTCGGCCGTGCCGTCCGGATGGCACCCGATCGATTCCCGTGCCTGGTGCTGATGCCCCAATGCCCCGAAGAGGGATGGTGGTGCAAGGATGGTTCCGGGTGGGCGGATGAGTTTCAGCCTGGAACGGCCCACATTGATCGGGCTTTGGCGGATACCCTCGCCGAGTACAATGTGGATCCCGCGCGCGTCTACCTCACCGGGCTGTCCATGGGCGGCTTCGGCACGTGGATATACGGGGCGCAGCACGCCGATACCTTCGCGGCCCTCATGCCCATATGCGGCGGCGGCAATACCGCCGATGGGGCCACACTCGCCAAGCTCCCCATCTGGGTGTTCCACGGCGCCAACGACAGCGTCGTGCCTGTCGAGCGATCCCGCGAGATGGTGGAGGCCGTCAAGGCCGCGGGGGGCGACGTCCAGTACAGCGAACTGCCCAATACCGACCACAACTCCTGGGATCAGGCTTACGGCAATGGGGATGCCATCGCCTGGCTCCTCAGCCAGCACCGATAGGGCCAGAAACCGGCCGCCGCTCAGACTCTCTCGATCGCGCCGGACTTGAGCGATTTCTCGAGGGCCTCAAGCACCTGGACGGGTTTGAGCATCTGCTCGTCCGTCAACGGGCGCTTGCCCGACTTGAACATGCCCGTGAACGTCTTGACGCCGTGCAGGTAGGAGTCCTTGTCCGTCTTGATCGGCATCTGCACGTTGCCGCCCGTGCCGACGGCGTTCATGCCGAATCCGGGGCTTCCCTCCTTGATCAACCCCATCGTGACGATCAACCCCGACGGATACAGCAACTGGCCGGTGGCGTCCTGGCCGTTCCGGGTGATGCGTGCGGCCGCCACGTCGAATCCGAAGGCGTGCAGCACGAGATCAACCTGGTGAATGCCGTAGAAGAACACGCCGCCCCACTTGCTCTTCAGATCGCACGGGCCCCATGTCGAGGCCGACTTGATCGCGCCGATCGCGTCGAGTTTGCCCTTGAACCGGCGGAAGCTCTGTTGATGGGTGAGCACGCTGAAGGAGGTGACGGGTGTCCCCACCTTGTTGGCCATCTTGAGGAACTCCCGGCCTTCGGCGGCCCGGTAACAGAACGGTTTGTCCACAAAGGTTGGGATCCCCTTCTCGACAAAGGGCCACACCGACTTGAGGTGGTATTTCGGGTGCCGGTGATCGCAGAGCACCGCGTCCACCTTGCCCAGCATCTGGCGCGGCGTCTTGACGATGGTGGGGATCTGCCCGTCCTTGGCGGCTTTCCGGGCGAACTCGTCCGTCTCGCCCCAGACGTAGTCGACGGTGCAGCCCTTGATCTTCTTCTCGACGTTGATGATCCGGGCAATGGCTATGGTGTGGCTGTTCTCCGATCCGATGATCCCGATCTTCATGACTGGCTCCTTGTCCGTTCCCCGCAGATTCCCCGTTCCGCGCGGTATCATACGCCGCGCCGCGCCTGATTGCATGTCCCGCGGCCTACCCCCGATCCTCCGCCGGAAACACGCCCAGCCGGATTTCATTAGTGCTGTTGGGGCGGGCCGCTTCGAAATAGACGAACACCTCGTCGCCGACGCGCATCCAGTGCGAATACCGCCAGGTATGGTAGTCGCCGGGCGTCGTGCTTGTGAGCAGCGGCTCATCGGGCGTGAGATCGACGAATGACTCAAGATCGGGCGTATACGCGAGCCCGGTGGCGATGTTGTACACCGGATCGCGCCAGGACAGGTGGGATCCCTCGTAGATGAACAGATACCCCACCGCCATGGGCAGCACGCTGGCCGGACGGGTATAGAAATTGTGCCATCCATCGTTCTCGATGACGGGCGCAGGCTCCACCGGCTCCCACGATTCGCCGTCGTCGCTTCGGAACTGGTGGATGCGCTCCACGCGATCGTAACCGATCACGAACATCCGCCACTGCTCACCGTCCCAGAAGACCACGGGATCTTTGTAGCCCGCCACGTGACTGAATCCGTCATCGGGATACTCCGCGACGATAACGGGCCGCGCCGTCCCCGCGTCGAAGGCCGCCGGATCGTCGGCATCGTCGAACTTCAGGATCGCCCAGCCCCGCTCCAGGCCCGCGCATCCGTACAGCTTGAACCGGCCCGTGTCCGGATCGGTGACGAGGGCCGGGCGCTCGAATCCGGGCACGTGGGCGTCTTCCCGGCGGAGCCGGTTGATGGGCTCGAACTCCCGGCCGTCTGCGCTCCGCAGGATGCGGATCTCGTATCCGCGCAGGCCGCGCGGCGAGTTGCCCTCGCGCATCCGTGCCGCCAGGTAGAAGGCGCCGTCGCGCCCGCGCACAACCGACGGTGCGCCCGCCCACCATTCGGGGGTGTTCTCATCGGGTTCGAGTACCACCTTGTAGTCCGACAGCCCGGCCACGATTGCCTCAAACATAATCTGGAGACTCCTGGAGTTGTCGCCGGGAATCGCGCATACCGGCGTCCCTATTCATGCTGCCTCAGAGCATAGCAGAACCGGCGCCGTCGCCGGCAACCTGCCCGGGGCAATCGCGCGCTCAGCCCCAGATAGTGCGCCAAGACCACAAGGCCGGGGGCGTGTCGACGCCGGGAATCGGGGACATCCATGATAGGTAGAAGTCAATAGGCAGAGTGGGCGTTCTGCCGAGGACGGATCTGGGGGCCGGGGCGGCAGGTTTGG
>JAFGTL010000781.1 GCA_016934125.1 Candidatus Hydrogenedentota bacterium | reverse complement strand
GCCGAGACATCGGGGATCGAGTTGTTGTAGAATATGGGGCGAGTGTGTAGTGGAATTTTCAGGGCGCGAGCCCTGGAGGGATACTGTCGAACCAACCGAGCAAGGGGAATGGACATGAAGAAGCTATGTGTAATCGGATTGGCATTGGCCGTAGCCACCGTGGCGGGTGTCGCGGGCCGGGTATTGGCGGCCGAAGGCGCGGCCGAGGCGGAAGCCCCCGCCGGTGTGAAGGTCACGATAACCGGGACGAACTACTGCCCGGAAACCACGCTCGGGAAGGCCGGCAAGGCGCCGAAACTCGGCCTTGACGCGTGCCGCCATGCCCTGAAGGTGTCGGAGGCGGTGGGCGCGGACGGGAAGGCCATCGATGCGATGAAGGGCTGGACGCTCCACTACCTGTACAGCGAGGCGAGCGCGCCCTTGTCGAGCGACAAGGCCTACTTCGGCAAGCCGGTGGTGGTCACCGGCACCGCCTACAAGAGCGAGCGTGTCATCGAGGTCGAGAAGGTCGAACTCAAGAAGGAAGACATTGCGGGCCTCGGCGGCCAGGAACAGGATGAGTTCGCGGCGTTCGACTACAGCGCGGGCGGTGGCAGCGCGAGCACGCAGCGGTAACGGCCCCGAGATCCACGGACTGCAGGTTGACTGCGGCCCCGCGGGCGGCACCTACGCCCCGGGGCCGCGTTGTGTGCGGACGGCCCACCGGCGCGCCCCGGTCACGGGGAGGACAGCGCGCGCAGGTTCGTATCCGCCTCGGCCATCCCGGGAGCGAGGAGGAGCGCCCGGGTAAAACACTCCCGGGCGCGGGCCGTCTGGCCCATTGCGTGCAGCACGACCCCCAGGTCGTTCTGGGTCAGGGGGTCCTCCGGATCCAGCCGGAGCGACTCGACCAGCGCCGCCAGGGCGGCCTGCACGTCGCGCGCCTCGTACCGCCGTTCGCCGTCGGCGCGAAGGCGGTGTGCCGCAAGCCGGTGTTGCGGCTCGCTCAGCGAGGGGAACTGGGCGGCCGCCTGCCTCAGATGATCGCGGGCGTCCTCGATCTCTCCGAGGCGGTCGAGCGTCCGGGCGAGATACAGCCGGGCATGGAGCGCCCGGGGAGCGGCCTCGAGCACGGCCTCGAGGCGGGCCCGGGCCTCGGGGAGGCGGCCCTGCCGGCAGGCAACGGCACCCAGAACCGTGACGACGTGGGGCGGGGCGATGCCGTCGCGCTCGAACGCCTCGAACAAGGCGCGCGCCTCATCGAGACGGCCCGCGTTCAGGAGCAGGTTGGCCAGGGCCGTCGCGGCGCCGAGATGGCGGGGATCCAGCGACAGGGCTTTCCGGCAAGCCTCCCCGGCCTCCTCGGCCTGCCCGCAGGCCAGCAGTTGCTCGGCCAGATCGTGCCATGCCTTGGGGTCTTCAGGGCGCTGCCGGGCCTTCTCGCGGCCGATTCGCAGGTAGAGCGCGGCCTTGTCCGTCGTGCCGGAACGGTATCCATAGTGGTGGATGAGGATCGGCTCGGCCCGGATCACGCCGCCCCGCTCGATCACGCTCTCGGTGATGTTCTCGTGCACGGGCTCGCGGTACTCGAATCCACGGCCGCCGCGGAACAGGCGCAGGAGCGGCGCCGCGATGTAGCCCGCCGCGCCGCGCGCCATCGGCTCCCCGGGGGCCACCGGAACCCAACGCCACGCCCGGGATTCGTCGCAGTAGTTGGCCAGCGTGACCTCGACGGCATCGGCCCCGGCGCCGTCCGCGTCGACGAGCGCGCGGAGCCGGATCGCGCCGTCGGCGTCGAGGATCTCGTCGGCGTCCAGGTGGAGGAGCCAGTCGCCGTGGGCCTGGGCGAGCACGCGGTTGCGCGCCTCGGCGAAATCGTCGCGCCAAGGGATGTCGAACACGCGGCAACCGAGCCCCCGGGCGATGTCCACCGTGGTATCCGTCGAGCCCGTGTCGCCAATCACGATTTCGTCGGCAATGGATTGCACGGAGGCGAGGCACTCGGCGAGGCAATGGGCCTCATTCTTGACGATCATGATGACGCTCAGCGTCGGCATTCGGCCCCCTGTGCGCCCGCTTTGCTCCAGACACGAAACGAGCACGGTGGCTTCCGTGCTCGTGTGAGTCGCTTCCTTGATCGAACCGGGAGAATCGTCTACGGCATATACTTGCTCAGCCGCTTGGCGACCTCGACCATGACTTCGGGGATCTTGAAGTCCTCGCGCTCCATGGCCTGCTTCGCGGCCTCCACCCTGTCCTGGCGGATATCGGGTTCCTCGGCGGCCAACTGAACCACGCGGGCCACTTCGGCCGCTCCCTGCGCCGCGCCGTGCGCCTCCGCGCTGATGCTGACGTCGTCTTTGGCGCGGACGTCTGCCGCGTTCTCCCGGGCGCGCTCACGGACACTGGCCGGGCGTTCGGACGGGGGCTCGGGAACCCCCATAACTCCTTTAACACCAACCATTTGTCCTCTCCTGTGCGGTCACAATCCGCAGCAATTGCGCCAATACTCAGTACGGATATCGGCAGATCGAGCCCAAAACTTTAGCTCTCCGCGGGGCAAATGCCAGGGATCGTGTACCACAAACGAGCCAGCGACTGCAAATACCTGTTCGGAGGTCCGTTGAGAGCACATACGGCCGGAGAACGCGGATGAAGCCCCTACGCGGCGGGCCTGCCTGCTTTCACCCGCCCCCCTGGAAATGCTACACTTTGTCGCCTGCCGCGATAGAGCAAAGAGAAGGAGGAACTGATGGCGTACATAGACAACGTGATGGAACTCGTGACGAAGCGGAATCCCGCAGAGCCCGAGTTCCACCAAGCCGTCAAGGAGGTCCTCGACACATTGGCGCCGGTGCTGAGCCGCCATCCGGAGTATGAGGACAACTGCATTCTCGAGCGGCTGACGGAGCCGGAGCGGGTACTCATGTTCCGAGTTCCCTGGTTCGACGATCAGGGGCAGCCGCGGGTGAACCGCGGATTCCGGATCGAGTTCAACAGCGCCATCGGGCCCTACAAGGGCGGGTTGCGCTTCCATCCGACGGTGTATCTGGGCATCCTGAAATTCCTTGCGTTCGAGCAGATCTTCAAGAATTCGCTGACGACGCTGCCCATGGGCGGCGGTAAGGGCGGTTCTGATTTCGATCCGAAGGGCAAGTCGGACAACGAAGTCATGCGGTTCTGCCAGTCGTTCATGACGGAGTTGTGCCGTCATATCGGCCCGGACACGGATGTTCCCGCCGGCGACATCGGCGTGGGCGGCCGTGAGATCGGTTACTTGTTCGGCCAGTACAAACGGCTGCGGAACGAGTTCACCGGCGTGCTCACGGGCAAGGGATTGAACTGGGGCGGCTCGCTGATTCGCCCCGAGGCCACGGGGTACGGCGCCACCCATTTCGCCCAGAACATGCTCGCCACGCGCGATGACAGCCTCGAGGGCAAGGTGTGCGCGGTGTCGGGGTCGGGCAATGTCGC
Source organism: Candidatus Hydrogenedentota bacterium (assembly GCA_016934125.1). Taxonomy (GTDB): domain Bacteria; phylum Hydrogenedentota; class Hydrogenedentia; order Hydrogenedentales; family SLHB01; genus JAFGTL01. The sequence goes on along the minus strand of JAFGTL010000781.1, from coordinate 664 downwards.
CCAGTACACCGTCGAGAAGGTCAATCAGCTCGGCGGGAAGTGCGTGTCCTTGTCGGACTCGAACGGAACGGTGTACGATCCGGATGGGATCACGGCGGAGAAGCTTGCGTTCGTCATGGAGTTGAAGAACGTGCGCCGCGGCCGGATCCGGGAGTACGCGGACAAGTTCTCCGGGGTCGAGTACCGCGAAGGCGCGCGGCCCTGGGATATCCCGTGCGACTGTGCATTTCCGAGCGCAACGCAGAACGAGATCTCGGGAGAGGACGCGCGCACCTTGGTCAAGAACGGGTGTATGCTGGTTTCGGAAGGCGCGAATATGCCCACCGACCCGGACGGCGTCGAGGTGTTCGTCGGGAAGAAGCTGTTGTACGGGCCGGGGAAGGCCGCAAACGCAGGCGGCGTGGCCGTGTCGGGCCTGGAGATGGCCCAGAACGCGCAGCACGTGATCTGGACGCGGGAAGAAGTGGACAACCGGCTCACGGACATCATGCGGGCGGTCCACGACCAAGCGCTCGAAGCGTCGCAGGACTACGGCGATCCGGGCAACTACGTGATGGGCGCGAACATCGCAGGCTTTGTCAAGGTGGCCGATGCCATGCTCGACCAAGGCTTGGTCTAGTCTGAATCCCTCTGGGTGGCCCGCCGGCGGCTCCAGCCGCGGGGC
>JAFGTL010000780.1 GCA_016934125.1 Candidatus Hydrogenedentota bacterium | reverse complement strand
GTCCGGATCCGTGCGCGCCGGTGGCTGGGCGACGGGGCGCTCGACGCGTCCGGGGGCGCCCAGGCGGGCGGAATCCGTCAGGAAGGGGACGCGACGTCGAGGTCGAGCGGGAGCGTGCCGAACACTACAACGGAGACGACGGCGCCGTCGGCGCCGCTCACGAGGAGGCGGTAATCCCGGGCGGGGGCCACGGCACAGGTGACGCGGAAGGGAACTTGCGCGATGACTTCGTTGAATACGAGCGCGTCGCCGTGCCGGAGTTCCATGGCGAAGGGGGGCTGGGCCGGATCGCCGCGGACTTCGATGGCCACGCGGGCCGCGCGCTCATCAAGCCAGGGCGAGCCGGTTGAGCGCCACCGCAGGGGGAACTCGGCGGGCGTGTCGGCCGCGGGAAGCGTCCAGTTCCCGGCGAACTGCGCCGAATCGTGGCGCGCCGCGTGCCGGGCGATGGCGGAGAACTGCTGAAGCGGGGCGAGGCCCTCGAGTCCGGCGAAACAGGCCAGCGTGACGGCCGCCATGAGGACGCCCTGGATCAGCCACGCCGCGATGGCGCGGCCGAACCGGAGCCGGAAGGTGGCGACTACGAGCACGAAGGACACGAGGGCGGGGGCTGCGGCGGCGTAGGGGAGGTAGGCGACAGGCGCCCAGGACGCCAGGCCGGCCAACGTGGCCAGGAGGAGTCCCGCGGCGATGATGCTGGGCCGGGGCGTCCGGCGCGCGCGCACGGCGAGCACGGCCGCCCACAGGGCCAGCGGCCAGGCCACGAGGAGCACGCCCGTTTCGATGGCGCGTGTGGTGAACAGGGCATCGCTGAGCAGCGCGTGCACCGTGACGGGTACCGAGTGGCTCTCTGCGAGGGCGCGGCCGGCGACGATGTGGCGGAGGGCAAGATACATGCCCAGGGCGAGGAACAGAACCGTGAGCAGTCCGCACACGAGGATCCACGTCCACGGCGGCGAGTCGGCGGGCAACGCGGTGGACGGCCGGGGCGTTCCCGGCGTACTGCCCGCCCGGGGCAACAGGGCGTGGCACTGCCAGCACCGATCGAATTCCTCGCTGTTCTGCGCGCCGCAATGGGAACAGATGTAGACGGGGGCGAGGTTGATGCCGCTGTCGCTCTGCCTGAGTTGGAGATCGTCCTCGGGTTTCTCGGAAGGGAGCGCGCGGAGCCGGCGAACGGCCTGGGCGGCGATGGGATGGCGCGCGTTGAGCGCCAGCACGGACTCCCAGGTTTCGGCGGCCCGCTCGCGGTTGCCCGCCACCTCATGGACGCGGGCCAACTGCTCGAGCACGGGCATTTCCTCGGGCCAGAGATCGAGGGCATCCTCGAGTTCGGCCACGGCTTGATCGTATTCGCCGAGGCGGTAGTGGGTGGCGGCGAGGTAACGGAGCACGTTCAGTTTGGGCATCCACTCACGCTTGAGGACGGTGAGGTGCTTCAGGGCTTCGGCGTACTCGCAGGCGATGTAGAGCTTCTTCGCGAGCCGCCAGCGCTGGCCGTGTTCCGCCGGGTGTTTCCCGACATAGTCGGCCAGATCCTGAAGATCTGCCATAGTCTATCCCTTATTCGGGCCCGCCCATCGGCCCGATCCGTGTGTATCCCGTCGAGGTCACGTCTTCTTGCCCGCCTTCCGCGCCGCGGCGCGCCGCCGCCGGGCGCGGAACTGGACGGCGGAGTTCACGCCCCAGGATAGGAGGGCCGCAGCGAGCGCGGCCATCAGCAGCCCCATCCCGACCGGCACGAAGACGATGACATCGTCGACTGTCACCTTGAATGCCGCGATCATCGCGGGCGGCAACGCCACGCCGAACGCGATGGCGAAGAACCGCCATCCCACCGCGTCGAGCCGATCCGGGTGTTTCTTGGCCACGGCCTCCCCCTATTCCTCAGACGTCGGGACGGGCAACCGCATCCGGAACAACGCGCCGCCGCCCGGATTGCGCATGACGGCCACGTCGCCGCCGTGCTCGACGACGATTTTGCGCATGACGGCCAGCCCGAGGCCCGTGCCTCGCGATCCTTTGGTTGAGTAGAACAAGTCGAAAATCCGCTCTTCGTCGCCCTCGGGCACGCCCGGGCCGTTGTCGGCCACGTCGATTTCGAGTTGATTCTCGGCGTTGAACCGCGCCGCGATCCGAATCGTCCCGGTGCCGTCCGCCACGGCATCGGCCGCGTTCGTGAGCAGATTCAGAAGGCATCGGAACAGGCCGTCCGGATCCACGCAGATCGGCCGCGTCACGGCGTCCACGTCGACATCGAGCGTGATCCGTTTGTGCACCGTGAGCCCCCAGAACGTGTCGGACACGTCGGCGACGATCTCGCGGAGATCGCAGGCGCGGCGGGCGGGTTTGCGGGCCTTCGAATAGGCCAGCATGTCCTCGACGAGGTTCGAGATGCGCCGCATGCTGCGCTTGAGAATGGGCCAACTCCGCTGCAGGTGCTCGATGTTGTCGCGTTTGAGCCCTTCGCTGATGAGATCGACACTCCCGCCGACGCCCGCGATGATGTTCTTGGTGTAGTGAGAAAGCCCCGCCACGGCCTGGCCCACCGCGGCCAGCCGCGCCGCACGCAGGTTCTCGTCGATCAGACGCGCGTTCGCGATCACCGTGGCCACGAGCCCGCTGAACATCTCCATGACGTGGACATCGGTTTCGGTAAACGGGCCGCCGCCCACCTTGTTGAGGAGTTCGAGCACGCCCACGAGGTGATCGCGGTCGACGAGGGGCACGGCCACGAGCGAGCGGGTTTCGAACTGCGTCATCGTGTCGGCCTGGGAATAGAACCGGCTGTCGGAACGGGCGTCCTCGACGTTGATGGACTCGCGCGTGGCCGCGGCCACACCGGCGATGCCCTGATTCAGCTTGAGGCGCACCTCCTGCTTGAGCGTCTGTTGATCGCCGCTCTCGCCGAGGGCGACGCGGAAGTAGAGCTCTTCGCGGTCGGGGTCGAACAACATGAGCGAGCAGGCCTCAGCATGGGCCACCTGCTTGCTTTCCTCCATAATCCGTTCGAGCAGCGTATCGAGGTCGGTGATGACGGAGATGAACCGGTGCACCCGGTAGAGGACGTCGACGATTCGGCGCAGTTCGTCCGGCGATACCTCGTTCAGCCAGGGAACCCGCTCGTCGATGCGCGGCGTCACGGCTAGACTGCGCCCCCCTAATTGAGTTGGGAATCGATATCCGCCAGAGCATGATAGATCACGTCTCCGACCACCTGCAAACTCTCCTGGCAGACTTTATCGATCGTATCATTCGGGGTATGCCAGGTGTTCTTGTGGTCGTAGGGCGATCCGCCGTACTCGAAGTCGATGATATCGACGGCCGGAATGCCGGCCAGCCGGAACGGAATGTGGTCGTCCTCTACCTCGAGGGTGCCGTTCAGGAAATGGGCTCCATAGCCCAGTTCGCGGGCCCTATTCCAGATCGCCATCGTCAGCCACGCAGGCGCGCCGGTGTCGCGGCGGATGCCGAGGTATCGATCGCCGATCATGTCGACGTTGATCATGGCGTGGATGTCGGTGAGTTCGTGCCGGGCACGCAGATGCTCGACGAACGCCCGGCTGCCGTAGAGGCTGTCCTCGCGGGACCACTCCTTGTTGAAAGCCTCCTCGCCGTCGAAGAAGGCGAGCCACAGCGAGCGGCCCTTGCGGCGGGGGCCGGTGGTGCGGGCCATTTCGAGCATCCAGGCCGTGGTCGATCCGGCATCGTTGGCGCCGACGAAGGTGAAATCCGGGAAGTACTTGGTTTCGTAGTGGTTACCGAGGATGATGACACCGGGCCGGCTGCCTTCAACGACGCCCCACAGGTTGACCATCTTCACCGTGCCGATGGGGGTGTCCGCTTGGAAAGCCTGTTCCCGCACGTCGAGCCCCGCCTTCTCGAGCTCGGCCCGGATAAGTCCGCGCAGGCGCTCGAGTTCCGGCGAGCCGGACGGCCGCGGCCCGATGGCCACGACGCGTTCCAGGTCGGCCCAGGCGCGTGCGCCGTCGAAGGGGGAGGCCGCAGGCGCGGCCCCGGCCCGCTGCCCTTCATTGCGCGATACGAACTGCTTGAGGCCTGACGACACCAGCAGCAGGAATCCGGTGAGAACGATTCCCGTGGCCACGATGAGGCGGAGCGCAGCCCGGCCCTGGTTGCGTGTGGATGCTTGTCCCATCGGCTCCCCTCTTCCGTCCATTCCGCGGTTCATGGGGGCCATTATGGAGCGCCGGGGGCGGGAACACAACCCGTGTGCGGGCCAATGCGGGTGTAAAAGTCCTCCCGACGCGACCACCTGCCGCGTCCGGAGGCGGCGAGCAGTACCTGCCGGCTCGCGGCCGGCTCGCGGCCGGCCCGGCGCCGGCTACGGGGCCTTGACGATGAAGCCGCCGGACTTCTCGTCGCGCGTGAGTTCGAGGATGCCCTGCGCCTCGGCTTCTTCGAGGAGTTGGCCGAAGGAGCGGAAGCCGTAGTGGGACTCGCTGAAACCCGGTTTCCGGCGCTTCAGGGTTTGCTTGATCATGGAGCCCCAGATCCGCTCTTCATCGCCGCGCTCCTGGACGAGGGCATCGAGGGTTTCAACGATCAGATCCCACGCCTCCCGCTTTTTGTCCTCGACGGGCGGAGCGGCCTTGCCCTTGACCTTGGGCGCGGGCGCGCGGCGTCTCCGTGCGCTGGCCGTCTCCTTGGCCGGATGGACGAGATCGTCGTAGGAGATGAACTCGTCGCAGTTCGCGATCAGCAGTTCCGATGTCGAGTTCCGGACGCCGACGCCGATGACGGTCTTGTTGTTCTCACGCAGTTTGCTCACGAGGGGGGAGAAATCCGAATCGCCGCTGATGATGACGAAGGCGTCCACGTGTTCCTTGGTGTAGCACAAGTCGAGGGCGTCCACGACCATGCGGATATCGGCGGAGTTCTTGCCCGACTGCCGCACGTGGGGGATCTCGATGAGTTCGAAGGAGGCCTCGTGCATGGACGCCTTGAACTCCTTGTAGCGGCTCCAGTCGCAGTAGGCCTTCTTGACTACGATGTTGCCTTTGAGCAGGAGCCGTTCCAGCACTTTGGCAATGTCGAATCGGGCGTAGTTGGCGTCGCGGACGCCGAGGGCGATGTTCTCGAAATCGCAGAAGATCGCCATGTTCTTCGTGTCAACTGTCTGTGTCATGGGGCAGATTCCTTCAGCGGACAGGCCCAGCGTGTGCCTCCGCGCAATGTCCTTCGAGATGGGGCCGAACACATCCACCATAACACACTTGTGCGGTGCCGTTCCTGTTCCGCAAACCTGGCCGACGTTCCCGTCCCGACGTCAGGGCGCGAGCAGATCGGGATAGTGCTCGCGGCACCAGGCGCGCAGTTCCTCGACATCTTCGGGCGTGGCGCTACGATACGGCGCCTGGCTTCGCAGGGGAATCGGGAGAAACCCGGTGGCTACGCCGCACAGATGATCGTAGGCCGAGTCCGTGAAGCCTTTCGGGGCGAACCGGGCCCCCAGAAACCGGTGCAGCTCGATCACGGGGGCGAGGGCCTCATCGAGCGCGTCCCATCGGCCAGCGCGCAGCCGCTCCCACAGGGCGAGGCCGATGCGGGGGTTCCAGTAGATGAACGCGCTGCACGCCCCCTTCGCGCCACGGGGGCCCAGAAGTCCCCATTTCGTTTCGCTCACGAACACGTTCACAAAGGCGGACAGCGCCGCGCAGCCGTCGGGCGTACATCCGACGGTTCCGGCGTTGCACTTGGCCATGAGGTAATTGGGGAGCGCGTCTTTCACGGCGCGGTGCTGATCGAGGCTCAACGCCTTCTTGGCGCGCCTGGTTTCGTAGATCGAGAGGGGCCTGTCGCCGGCTGCCGCCGACACGGCCTGCAGGAAGGGCACGATCTGATCGTCGGCCACTTCAAGCCAGAACGGCAACGCGACTTGGATCGCGTCGGCGCCGATGGCTGCGGCATAGGCCGCGCGGCGCGCGGCGCCCCGGGTGGATGTGGCGGTGCAGCCTACCATGGCGGGCCTGCCGTGCCGGTGGCACTCTTCCACCGTCGCCCGGGCGACGCACTGGAACTCGTCGAATTCCATGGCGTAGAACTCGCCGGTTGTGCCGCCGGAGTACACCCCCGGCACGCCGGCCTCGCAGCACTTGGCCACGGCGGCCCGGTAGGCGGCCTCATCCAGCTGGCTCGACTTGTCCCACGCGACGGGCAACCCCGCCCACGGCCCTACGAAATCCTCTTGTGTCAGCATCCCGCCCATCCCCGTGTCACTCGGCCGGGGGATTCATCGTGCCGGCGTTCGAGATTTGTACGTTGCGTACGTTCTCCGGGCCGGACTCGTACGTGATCGGTTCGCCGGGCGCCTCGTACTTGAACACGTTGGTGATGGCCGACTCGGACAGGGAACCCGCGATGAGGATTGTGTGCGTCGAGCGGCTCATGATGTTGCTGATCAGGATCCGGTAGGTGTCGCCCAGCGGCGTGACGCCCCCCCAGCGCGGATTGCTGTCGCCGATCTTCAGCGCGGCCTTGCACGGCCTGCCCGTGCCCGAGGTGTCGATCAGGCCGTCAAGGATAATGTCGTGGAGTTTCAGCCCGCGCGCGTTCAGAAAGCGCACGATGTGGTGGCCGCCCGCACAGTGTCCCCGGATGTTGCGCAGGGTGATGTTCCGGATATCGTCGAGTCCCTCGCCGCGGATTGCGGTGGCGCTCACCATGGTGGACTCGGTGGTGCCGGCCTGCCGCTCGCCGACGATGCCCGTGAAGGCCACGAGATCGTCGCCCGTGTATCCGGTGATGCTCTCGATGGCGATGTCGTGGCACCCGTGGCGGAGATCGATTCCGTCCTGATTGAGGATCGTCTCCGACTCGCCGTCGATCATCTTGTGTTGAGTCGACGCGAAATCGAGATCGCGCAGCGTGCCGTAGGCGCAGCGTTCGAGGGAGATGGCCCAGGCGTGGGAGTCTTTGATGTGGAGATTCTCGATGCGGAACCGCTCGACGAACACCAGGAGGATGCCGATATTGCGCCAGTCGCCCGTCTGGCTCTCGCCATCCACGCCCGCATCCGTGCCATAGGTGCGTTCGCCGAGCGTCTTGGCCGCGTCTCCCGTGGCCCTCGGGTGATCCGCGCCTTCGAGCACGACGCGGCCCGTGCCGACGATGCAGATGTCCGACATGGGCGCGATCTCGGCGATTCCGAGGCCGCAGTTTGCGCTGCGGATGAAGTTGTCCCGGCAGCGATCGGAAAGCTTGATATGGCAGTTCTCGAGTTCGAGGGTCGTGCCGCTCTGCACGAGAATGGCCGAATCGAGAAGCCAGAGATCCCGCGTTTCCCCGCCACGCCGGTTCATCCGCGGGATGACGACGCGCTGGCCCGTGGCCGCGGCCGCGACGATGGCCTGGTTGATCCGTTCGGCGTCCGAGCCCTCGAATTCGTTCGGCGTGATGACGCCGAAAGGGGTTTCACCCGCCATTGCGGAGGAACTCATCAGCGCTACCATCAGAAGGGCGGTAGCGTGCGATGGCGTTCGGCCGATTCCGACCGGCCTGTGTCGGGCCCCGTTTCCCGGCATGAGAAGACTCTCCTCTCGGTTGACGTGCAGGAGGCGATTCTGGTCGAAATGCCGGTGGGAATCAACACCGTCATTGTCGAATGAAAAGGCGTCCCCATGGGGCCCGCCCGACACGCGCCGCCACCCTACTGCGTTCCCAAGACCGCCTGAATCCCCTCCCGGTTGGCCGCGACCATGTCCGCGAGCCCCCACTGCTCACACAACCGGAAGAACTCGGACGCGATGGGCCGGAGTCTCTCGGCGGCCGCGGCGTCAACTCCTTCCCCTTGTTCT
>JAFGTL010000779.1 GCA_016934125.1 Candidatus Hydrogenedentota bacterium | reverse complement strand
TCTTCGATCCGCAGGAGTTGGTTGTACTTGGCGATCCGATCGCTCCGGGAGGCCGAGCCGGTCTTGATCTGGCCGGCGTTGGTCGCCACAACGAGGTCGGCGATGGTGGAGTCTTCGGTTTCGCCGCTGCGATGGGAGATCACGGCCGTGTAGCCGGCGCGCTGGGCCATGGCCACGGCGTTGAGGGTCTCGGTGAGGGTGCCGATCTGGTTGACCTTGACGAGGATCGAGTTGGTGATGCCTTCGCGGATGCCGCGGCTGAGGTACTCGGTGTTGGTGACGAAGAGATCGTCGCCGACGAGCTGGGTGTTCTGGCCGAGGCGTTCGGTAAGCGCCTTCCAGCCGGCCCAGTCGTTCTCGGCCATGCCGTCCTCGATGGAGAGGATGGGGTACTTGGCGACGAGGTCGGCGAGGAACTCGACGTTCTGGTTCTTGGACAGGCTCTTGCCTTCGGCATCGAGCACGTACTTGCCGTTCTTGAAATACTCGCTCGCGGCGCAATCCAGCCCGATCCAGATGTCCTTGCCGGCCTTGTATCCGGCACCCTTGATGGCCTTGAGGATAACCTCGATGGCTTCGGCGTTCGAGCCGAGGTTGGGGGCGAACCCGCCCTCATCGCCGACGGCCGTGTTGAGGCCCTGCTTCTTGAGCACGGCCTTGAGGGAATGGAACACCTCCGCGCCCATCCGCAGGGCTTCCTTGAAGGACTTGGCCCCGACGGGCATCACCATGAACTCCTGGATGTCGACGTTGTTGTCGGCATGGGCGCCGCCGTTCAGGATGTTCATCATGGGCACGGGCAGGACATGGGCGTTGGTGCCGCCGACGTAGCGGTAAAGGGGGAGTTCTTCGGCGAGGGCGGCGGCTTTGGCGCAGGCCAGGGACACGCCGAGGATGGCGTTGGCGCCGAGCTTGCCCTTGTTCTTGGTGCCGTCGAGCGCGCACAGGGTGTTGTCGATCTCGCGCTGGTCGAGGGCGTCCATGCCGAGGAGTTCCTGGGTGATCGTGTCGTTGACGTGGCCGACCGCCTTGAGCACGCCCTTGCCGAGGTAGCGCTTGGCGTCCTTGTCGCGCAGTTCGACGGCCTCGTTCTCGCCCGTCGAGGCCCCGGACGGAACCGCCGCGCGCCCCATGAGGCCGCTGGACAGGTATACGTCAACCTCGACGGTGGGGTTGCCGCGCGAGTCGAGGATTTCGCGTCCGATGATTCCCGTGATTCTGGTCATTGAGTGGTTCTCCCTTGCTTACTTTGTATCAGTCTACCGCACCTAACCGCTTAGCACAACGAGAAAAACGGCCTCGTTTGTGTGCCGACGGTTCGATTTCAGCCAGTTCGTCGAGCCCATTACCCTTTCCACGGGAACAGAAAATCCCGGAATCCCCGGTTTAGGTAGTCGTCGTGTTCGTCGTCGAGCACGGGGCCGCGCCCGGCGTCAGCGGCGGCCCGGGCGTCGCCGGCGCATTCCAGGGCCGCGTATCTGCGGGCGAGCAGCTCGTACATGGACGAGGCGAGCACCACCACCACGCCGCCGTAGAGGAAGAAGAAGAGGGGGGGCACGACAACCGCGAAGATGGTGAACCCGACGACCTGGAGGGCGATGCCCAGGGATGTGAAAGGGTTATCGAGCACGATCAATGCGGTTAACTTTATTGTTCCCAATACGTTACTTTTCTTCTGCACGAGTGTTGCCGGGGCCAGGAGGGCGGTCAGTGCGCAGAAGAGGAGGCCCCAGAGCGCGATGGCGCTGATACCGTAGCCGAGCCAGGGGGCCGAGTCGCGCAGTTTGCTGGCGTAGAACCAGGCGCTTGTCGTAAGACATGATACGGCAATGAGATAGATGCAACCGAGCCCGACCGCGCGCCGCCAGTAGAGCCGGATCCCGCGGAACATGTCGCCCACGGAGCCGTCGCGGGTTTCGATGAGTTCTTTGGCCATGTGGGCGAGCCCGGCCGAGAGCACGGGGAGCGCCACGGCGAGGCAGAGCACCGCCGCGGGCGCGCCGACGGCGAGGGGGATGACGAGGCCGCCGGCCAGGAAGGCGGTGAGGGCGACGAAGCCGAGGAGCAACAAGGGGATAGCCCAGAGCAGACTCGCGAGAATGAGTTTGCCGAGGTGGTCGTACGTGACCCAAAAGGCCATTTTCAGGGCTCGGGCGAGCATGGTGTTGTTCGGCCTAGATGAAGGTCCGTACGCGGCTGCGCTTGCGCAGTTCGGCGATCCACTTCTTGTAGCGCTCGCCGGCCGCCTGGGTGCGGAGCCGGGGCTCGATCTCCTTGCGGACCTCGTCGAGCGAGGCCAGCCCGGCTTCTTCGCGTTTCTCGACCTTGACGAGATGGAATCCGAAATCCGTCTGGACGATGTCCGTTATACCGCCTTCTTCGGTGGCGAACACGGCCTTTTCGAGCGCCTCGACGAGGTCGCCCTGGCCCGGGGTCTCCCCGCGCACGACCCAGCCGATGATGCCGCCGTCTTCGGCGCCGGCCGCTTTCGAGAAGGCCTCGGCCAGTTCAGCGAAGCTCGCGCCCGCGGCCACCTCGCGCTTCACCTCTTCCATCCGCGCGCGCACGATGTCGGGCGACACGCCCTCTTCGAGGGGGAGGAAGATCTGGCGGCACCGGGCCCGCTCGGGCCGGGAGAAGTCTTCCTGGTGGTCGTGGTAGTACTGGGCGACCTCCGATTCGGAGATGACCACCTCTTTTTCGAGCTGATCCATCCGGCGGGCGGCCATGGCCCGGGCGAGGAACTGTTTCCGGAGGCGTTCGCGCAGATCGCTCATGGATTCGCCGGAGGCCTCGAGCTCTTTGAGGAACTCCTCGTGGGAGGGATAGAGCTTCTTGAGCTCCTGAAACTGCTTTTCGATGATGTCGTCGTCGATATCGAGGGCGGCAAGCTGGGCCTCGCGGTAGAGGATCTTGCTCTCGATGGCCTGATCGACCGTGGCGCGGATCCGCTTGTCAACGGCCTGATTGAAGGCCTGTTCGCTCTCGGCGGTGACGCGGAGATCGCGGATCTCGGGCCCGAGTTCGGCCATGATGTCGCTCAGCAGAATGACTTCCGTGTCAACCGTCGCCACCACCTGATCGACCAACTCGGCCCGGGCCGTGGCAGCACCGAGACCGGCCAGCACGACCGCCGCTGCAAGACCTGCAAGAGACCTGTTCATTGGATTGACTCATTCTGGATCGACGTGACACGTGACCGCGCCCGTCGTGTCCGGTTCCCAATACAATGCACCTGCCACAGAGTACGGAGGAGCATAGCACATGGCCCGGCCCGGCGCAACCGGCCCCGGCTGTCCGTTGCGGGGGCGGTGAGGGGCTGGTAGACTTCCCCCATGGCAACAGGGGCGATAGATGCAGGGCTGCGCGGGTGGCGCGCGCCATGCGGCGTCGTGGCCGTGGTGTTCGCGGCGGCTGCGGCGGCGTGGGGTGCGCCGGAGCCGAGTACGGTGCCGATGGTGCGGGCGCGGAACCGCATTCTCGTGCCGGTGGAGGTGGCGCGCCCGGGGACGGGCGCGGGCCCGGGGACGGGCGCGGGCCCGCAGACGGGCGCGTATCCCTTCCTGCTCGATACGGGGGCGGGCCATGTCGTGGTGGACGTGCGCCTGGCCGAGGCGGCGGGATGGGCTCAGGCCGAGGCGATGGACGCGGCCGGCGCCGCGCGGATCGCCGAGGGATTGAGGCCCGCCGCGGCGATGCGCGTGGCCGGATACGCCGTGCGGGGCGATGTGTGCCTGGTGGCGGATCTCTCGGCGTTTCGGGAGCAGTTGGGCGTGGAGGTGATGGGCGTGTTGCCGGGCGTGAGCCTGCCCGGCCCGGTGACGCTCGACTTCGCGGCGGGGCGGATGACGGTGTACGGCCCGGCGCCGGCCATGGGCCGGATCCCGCTCCGGCTCGACGGGGACGGCGCGGCGGTGGTGGACGGGTTGATCGATGGGCGCTACATGCGGTCATTTGCCATTGACACGATGCTCGGGGCGTCCGTGGCCCTGTCGGAACGCGGGGCGGCTGCGCTGAGCGTGCTTGGCCCGGACGTGCGCCGGCTGGCCATTGAGGCCGCGGGCGCACCGGCCGCGTCCGCCGCACCGGATGGGGCCGTGCAGATCCGGCTCGGCGAGATCCGCGTCGGCGGCGCGGCGCTCGAGCGGCCCGTGTGCGCCGTGACGCCACGCGGGCCCGCGCGGCTCGGCGTCGGGTTTCTGGCGCGGTTCCGGCCGACGCTGGATTTTGTGAACGGTTCGCTCTGGCTCGAGCCGGTGGGCGATGAACCGCCCGAGGACGGGCCGGTGGCGGGGTGCGGGCTGACGCCGGCGCGGGTGGTGGACGGGCTCTGGGCCGTGCACGTGGCCGAAGGGAGCCCGGCGGCGCGGGCCGGCATCCGGCCGGGCGATCGGATCGCCGAGATCGACGGCGCGTCCATGGCGGGCGAGGCCTACGAGGTGGTGCAAGGGCGCCTGGGCGGGGCGGCCGGCGGCACCGTGTCGGTGGTGGTGGTGCAGGGCGTGGAATCGCGCTCCTGCGAACTCGCCGTGGAAGAACTGCTGTAGGCGCGTCTCCGCCGCGGCAACACGGCGGAGAGGGTTTCAGGCCGATGAAGAGGGGCATCACGTTCACGTTGGCGCTGTGTACCGCCGTCTGTGTGGTGGCGGTGTGGACTTCGTGGCAGCGCGATCCCGGGCGCGACATCGGGCAAGTGGATTCCGGCGCGGTGTCGGTCGAGCTTCCGAAAGACACGCGCGCCGCACGCGTGCCGGCCGATGACGAAGGCGGGCGCCTGCCTGAAGAGGTGGGGGCCGCCATCGATTCCGAGCAGCGAATGATGGCCGCGACAGCCCGGTATGCGCGCGATCTCTCGAAGGAGATCGAGGAGGTCGACGCGCTGATCGGCATGGGTGCGGACGCGGTGTATGAAGAAGTGCCGCCCGGGTTTCGATTCAGGATGCAGCCGCCGGACGGCGCGGCGGCCACCGGCCGTCTGCTCCGATACATCAGCGACGGCGTCGAGCCGTACCTCCTGGACGGCCACAACGGGATTCTCGATTGGGGCACGTTCACGTCGTCGGTCTCCCGCGAGGGGGCATCGGGCGCGTTCCGGCAGGACATCGCGTTTGCCGACGCGGGCATGCACTATTTCAGTTCGGGCGGCCGGATGGTGGCAGAGGCGCATCCGGCGCTGGTGTTCGAGTGGGAAGACACCGGCGCGGCGCAGGACGTGTCAGCGCCCGGGCAGCAAAGGGATTGCTTTTTCCCGAATCTCGAGTGTTTCGCCGGGAAAGACCTCAAGATGGGCGACACGGCCGTGTGGCGCGAGGACATCGATGGAGCGGCGCCCGCCGAGGCCACGACGACGGTTCTTGGCTCCACCACCATCGACGGGCGGAAGACGGTTGCCTTCGAGGAAACCGTGCCTGTCGAGGTGCCCGGCGACAGCCGCCGGGTGATCGTGACGCGCGCGTACTGCGACATCGAGCGTTGCATGCCGGTGCGGATCGAGAGGCGGGAGATCACCTACTTCTCGGATGCGTACATCAGAGAACATGACGCAACGGGAACGCGGCGCCCGCTGCCGGCATCGGGCGAGAAACACATCGTCATGCTATATCAGATACGGTAGCGCGGCGGAGCGTGCGCAGGGAGCGTGCGCCGGCCTGCTCCGTGGTCTTTGTGGCTCCGTGTGCGGTAGCGTCTCGTGGCTCATCTCACACGGACACAAAGACACAGGGCTGGCGAACCGCGCACCCCCGTCGTCAGCCCGCGCTCCCCTGTGAGCGTCATGTTTGCTGGCGAACACGGAGATCGCAAAGGAACCCCCGACGAAAACGTGCGAAGATCTGGCGAAATACCGTGAAACCCGAATCCATGACGCAGGCCCCCTACGCCAGCGCCCCGTTCGCGCGCGGCCCGCGCGCCGTGTATACTCGTCCCGTGTGCGACAGCCGTGGGGACACGGAACGGCGGCAAGGGGGAGTCATGAATACGAGCAGGCGGATCCGGTGGGCGATGGCGGCGGTGTTGCTGGCGGGGGCGGTGGCGGCCCCGGGGCAGGAGGCGTTCGATCGGGCGTCGGAATCGGCGGCGGTGGCGGGGCACGCCCTCGGCAAGGTGCATCGCTGGTTGCATGAGGTGGCCCTCGAGGCGATGGATCCCGAGACGGGGCTCTACAAGGCGGATGGCCGGTGGAACTACCGCGACACGGCGGCCGACTGCTATCCGTTCCTGTTGTGGGCGGCGTTTGTAGTGGATGGGGACGTGTTGAACGGCCCGGTGCGCGACATACTCCATCGGGAACAGGCGCTGTGCAACGTGGAAGGCCGGATCCCGGTGCCGTGGGACTTCGATACGGGCGCGCCCGCCAAGGACACGGCCTGGGACGAGGTGGTGTTCCAGGCGTCGGAATACGTGAAGGACGGGCTCATCGCCATGGTCGAGGTGACGGGCCCGGACGAGTGGTTCGAGCGGATGCGGGGCATCGAGGACGACCTTTGGGCCACGGCGCGCGTCGACACGCCCTTCGGCAAGATCCCGTCGAACAACATCGAGGTGAACGGCGAGCAACTGCAGGCGCTCGCCCGGCTCTACACGATGACGGGCGAGCCGAAATACCTCGATTGGGGCGATCGACTCGCGGACTACTACTTCGCCCAGGAGAATTTCGTGCCGAAGCGCCTGCGGGATCACGGCTGCGAGATCATCGGCGGCCTCGGCCTGCTCCACGCCGTCGAGACGACGCACCGGCCGGCCAAGGCGGCCCAGTACGAGCCCCGGCTCAAGCAGATCTTCGACGCGATTCTCGCCCGGGGCTGCAATGAGGACGGCATGATGTACAACGCCATCGATCAGGGCAGCGGGCAGCTCAGCGATGGCTGGGGCTACAACTACGTCGGCTACCTGTGCTTCGACATGGCCGCGGGCCGGGCCGTCTACCGCCCGCGGGTGGCCGCCGCCCTGAAGAACCTCATGAAGCCCGTCTACGCGGACTACGACTGGGAGCGGGGATCCATCGACGGGTTCGCCGACTCCATCGAGGGCGCGTTGTATCTGTTGAATCGCGTG
>JAFGTL010000778.1 GCA_016934125.1 Candidatus Hydrogenedentota bacterium | reverse complement strand
TGGATAATGGGTGAACAGGGCGATTCGCGGTATCGGGCCGCCCGTTGGTGCGGGCCGGCCTGTGCCCGGCATGCCGGGCAACGAAAGGAGAACGAACCATGTGGAGAAACCGTACTGCACCCGTGGCCATGCTGCTCGCGTTGGCCGTGGCGCTTCCGGCCGTGGCCGCTGAGGACGACGGATGGGTGTCCCTCTTCGACGGCAAGACGCTGGCCGGGTGGATCCAGAAGAACGGGAAGGCCACCTATGAAGTCGTCGACGGCACCATCGTCGGCACGTCGGCCAAGTCCAGCCCCAACTCGTTCCTCTGCACCGAGAAGGATTACGGCGATTTCGAACTCGAGTTCGACGTCAAGCTATTCAACAACGAACTCAATTCCGGCGTCCAGATTCGCTCGAAGACGAAAGAGCCCAAAGGGGACGAGAAGTTCGGCCGCGTGAACGGCCCACAAGTCGAGATCGAGGCGAGCGGCGAGAAGGGCGCCGCGTCCGGCTACCTCTACGCCGAGGCCTGCGGCGGCTGGATGACGCCGGACGAGAAGCGCGTTCCCCGCAAGGTGTTCAAGGACGGCGAATGGAACCATTACCGCGTTCTCGCCCAGGGCGCGCGCATTCAGGTGTGGATCAACGGCCAACCGGTTGAAGATATCACGGACGAAATCAGGTTCGAGAGCCATCCCAAGGGCTTCATCGGCCTCCAGGTTCACGGCGTCGGCGACAAGGGCCCCTACAAGGTGGCTTGGCGCAATATCCGAATCAAGGTGCTGGACGCCAAGGAGTAACTCGTCAGGGATACCCGCTCATTCACCGCGTCGCGCCGCCTGGGATTGACGCCGCAGGCGTGGACGGACTACTATCGCCGGCGACGTCCTGGATGGAGTGGGGGAGCGGCAGGGTCTCAAACAAGGAGTACACACGATGACGGCGCGTAACAAGGGCACTCTAAGCAGAAGGGGATTCCTCGCAGGGAGCGTGGCGGCCGCGTCCGCGCCTTTCATGATCGCGCCGCGTCATGCCATCGCCGGCGCCAAGGAGAAAGCGCCCTCCGAGAAGCTCAACATCGCCGGCATCGGTATCGGCGGCGTCGGCTCCCGCAACCTCGCCAACCTTCCCGACGAACGCGTGGTCGCCCTGTGCGATGTGGACGACAACTACGCCGCGCCCGTGTTTCAGGCCTTTGCCGATGCGCGGCGCTACAAGGACTTCCGCGAAATGCTCGCCGCCGAGAAGGATCTGGACGGCGTCGTCATCGCCACGCCCGATCACTCCCACGCCGTCATCTCGGCGGCCGTGATCCGCGCCGGGATCCCCGTGTTCTGCCAGAAGCCGCTCACCCACGACGTCAATGAGGCCCGTCAACTCGCCAAGCTGGCCAAGGAAACCGAGGCCATCACCCAGATGGGCATTCAGGGGCATGCGGGCGAGGGCACCTGGAACCTCCGCCACTGGATCCGCTCCGGCCTCATCGGCGAAGTCCGCGAGGTCGAGGCCTGGTGCACCGACACCTATTACCCTTGGGGCCACGCAAGCTGGAGCCCGAAACAGGGCTTCCTGCCCACCGACGAGGTGCCCGTGCCCGATGGCTTCGATTGGGATCGCTGGCTCGGCCCCATCGCCCATCATCCCTATCAGCCCTGCTACCACCCGAGGAGCTGGCGCGCCTTCTGGGACTTCGGCTCCGGCTGGATGGCCGACCGCGGCGCCCACAGCCTCGATCCCGTGGTGTGGGCCCTCGATCTCGGCCAGCCCACCCTCATCGACGCCACCTGCACCGGGGCCACCGAGCACCTCCATCCCGTGAGCGCCGTCGTCCGGTTCGAGTTCCCCAAACGCAAGAAGCAGCCTCCGGTTACTATCACCTGGTATACGGGCCTGCGCGCGCCCCGGCCCACCGGCGTGCCCGCCGGCGACGACTTCGGAGATCGCACCGGTGGCATCATCTTCAAGGGCAGCGACGGCATCCTCACCTGCGACACCTATGGCGAGCGGCCCCGCCTGCTCCCTTCTTCCCGCATGAAGGACTTCACGCCGCCCGCCCTCGACGAGCCCTGGCCGGGCCGTTCCATCGAAACCGACTGGGCCTGGGCCATCCGGAACGGCAAGAAGGCCTGCGCCGATTTCGCCTACTCGGGCCCCCTCACCGAGATCTGCATGCTGGGCAACATCGCCAAACGCGTCGGCGGCACCATCGAGTGGGACACCAAGCAGATGACGGTGACGAATAACCCCGACGCAAACCAGTACGTCGCAACGCAATACCGCGAAGGCTGGACAATCTAGTAGATTGAGCTGAACGAGTTTCCGGCGTCCGTCATGCCATTCTGGTAGGGCGCGCCGCGGCGCGCGGCTTGCTCCGGCGCGTCGGATCGCCTATCATGCTCACACGGAGTTCAGCCTCAAGGCGGCTGAGCCCGTTGGTGTGTAACCACTTATCCCGTGTAACCGAGAGCAAACCCAATGCGTCTCTATCCGTTGGCGTTGAAAGTGGCCGGGCGGCGGTGCCTCGTCGTTGGCGGCGGCCGGGTGGCCGAGCGCAAGGTCGCATCGCTTCTGGCGGCCGGCGCCCGCGTCGTCGTCGTCAGCCCTGCGTTGTGCCCCGGACTCGATGCCCTCGCCCGCGACAGCATGATCGACGCCCACCTGCGCGGCTTCGTCTCCGGCGATGTCGCGGGCGCCTTCATCGTGATTGCGGCCACCGACGATCCCGCGGTCAACGAAGCCGTCTATACGGCCGCCAAGGAGCACGGCGTCCTCATCAACACCGTTGATGTCCCCGATCGCTGCGATTTCTACGTGCCGGCCCAGGTGAACCGCGGCGATCTCACGGTGACGGTGAGCACCGGCGGCGTGTGCCCCGCCCTGTCCAAGCGGCTTCGCAAGGAACTCGACCGCCTCGTCAGCCCCGCTTACGAGCCCTATCTCGAGTTGCTCGAACAGCTTCGCGAACAGCTTCAGGCCCGTGTTGCCGATCCCGAGAAGCGCAAGGGGGTGCTCGAAGCCTTCCTGGATTCCGCGGCCTTCGAACAACTCGAAGCGGGCCGCCCTGACGAGGCGCGCCGCATTCTCGAAGCCCATCTGCCGTCCGCCACGGAAGGGCTCGGCGAGCAGTGAGCGGCCGGATTCGCATCGGAACGCGCGGCAGCAAGCTGGCCCGATGGCAGGCCGACTGGGTGGCGGAACGCCTGCGCGAGCGCTACCCGGATCTCGATGTCGTCATCGAGGTGGTCAAGACCACGGGCGATGCCGTCCAGGACCGCCCCTTGGCCGCGTTAGGCGGCGACGGCCTGTTCACGAAAGAACTCGATGCGGCCCTGCTTGACAACGCCGTGGACGCGGCCGTTCACAGCCTGAAAGACCTGCCCACCGCGCCGCGGCCGGGGCTCACGTTGGCGGCTGTGCCTTGCCGGGAAGAACCCGGCGACGCGTTCATCGGTCGTAACATTAACCATTTCAATGACTTACACAAGAACGCCCGGCTCGGAACAGGCAGTCTCCGGCGGCAGGCGCAAGCCCGCGCCCTGCGGCCGGACATCGAGTGCGTGCCCATCCGGGGGAACATCGACACCCGTCTCCGCAAGTTACGGGAATCAGACGAGTTGGACGGAATAATCGTAGCCGCTGCCGGTGTCATACGTTTAGGTATGGGTGGCTGCATCTCGGAACTGCTGGACACGGAGCAATGGCTTCCAGCGCCCGGCCAAGGCGCCCTAGCCGTCGTCGTTCGCGAAGGCGATGCGGACACGCTCGATGTTATTGCGCCACTTGAAGATACAAATGCCCGCGCCGCCGTCGCGGCCGAACGCGCTTTCCTTGCCGGCGTGGCCGGCGGATGCCACGTGCCTGTCGGAGCCCTCGCCCGCGTCGAGGGCGGGCGCTTGACGTTGGACGGGCTCATTGCGGCCCCGGATGGCGGGCAAGCGGTACGCGCCCGGGAATCCGGCGCGCCCGGCGAGGCCCTCGAGGTAGGTGGCCGCCTGGCCGCGAAGTTGCTGAGTGCAGGCGGGGGCGCGATTCTGTCCGCTCTCGACAGGCACTGAACCACGGACGAGGATGCACACGATGGACGAACAGAGCCGCCCCTCCCAGCCCGGCCTGGTATGGCTGGTGGGCGCCGGCCCCGGCGATCCGGGCCTGATCACCGTCAGAGGCATGCAGTGCATCGCCCAGGCCGACGTGATCGTCCACGATGCCCTCGCGAATCCCGCCCTGCTCGATTCCGCCCGGCCCGACTGTGAGATCATCTGTGCCGGCAAACGCGCCGGCCGCCACTCCATGCCGCAAGACGCAACCAACCAATGCCTCGTCGAGAAGGCCTGCGAGGGCAAGCGCGTGTGCCGGCTGAAAGGCGGCGATCCTTTCGTGTTCGGGCGCGGCGGCGAGGAGGCCTTCTACCTCGAGGAGCACGGCATTCCTTTCGAAATCGTGCCGGGCGTCACCTCGGCCGTGGCCGTGCCGGCGTACGCGGGGATTCCCGTGACGCATCGCGGCGCCGCGGCCTCGTTCCGCGTCATCACGGGCCACGAGTCGCCCGATAAGGATGACAGCGGCCTCGACTGGCACGACATCGCCCACACCGAGGGCACCCTCGTGTTCCTCATGGGCGTGCGCAACGCATCCATCGTCTGCGAGCGCCTCGTTGCCCACGGGCGTTCCCCCGAGACGCCCGCGGCCATCATCGCCAACGGCACAGGGGCCACCCAGCAAACCGTCGTGGCCACCCTCGCCGATCTGGCCGAACGCGCCCGCGACGGGGGCATCGAGGCCCCCGCCGTCATCGTCGTCGGCGAGGTGGTCCGGCTCCGTGAGCGCCTCGCCTGGTTCGAGCGCAGGCCCCTGTTCGGCCGGCGGATTGTCGTCACACGCGCCCGCGCACAGGCCTCGGTATTCGCCCAAACCTTGGCCGAACTCGGCGCGGATGTCATTCAACTCCCCACAATCCGGATCGAGTCCCTCGCCGATACGCCCGATATGCGCGAAGCCGCCCGGAACGCCGGGCTTGCGCATTGGTGCGTATTCACCAGCGTGAACGGGGTTGACGCCTTCGTGCACGCCCTCGAACTCGAGGGCCTCGACGTGCGCGCCCTGGCCGGCGTCCGCATTGCGGCCATCGGCCCGCCCACGGCCGAGCGTTTGCGCCAATCCGGGCTGCGTGCGCAACTCGTGCCGGAACGCTACGTGGCCGAGGGCCTCCTCGACGCCTTCGGTTCCCTCGGCAGCATCGAGGGGCAGCGTTTTCTCCTGCCCCGTTCGGCCATTGCCCGGCCCGCCCTCGCCGACGGCCTCCGCGCCCGCGGCGGCATCGTCCACGAGGTGGCCGCCTACCGCACCCACGGGGGCGACGACATGCCCGAGTCCCTGCTCGAACTGCTCGAGCAGGGCAAGGTCGATCTCGTCAGCTTCACGAGTTCCTCCACCGTGGACAACTTCGTAGCGGCACTGCCCGCGCCCCGCCGGGCCGCCATTCTTCAGCAGGTGCGCGGCGCCAGCATCGGGCCCATCACCTCGGAGGCCATGGGCGCCGCGGGCATCCCCATCGCCGTCACGGCCTCCGCGTCAACCATTCCGGGCCTTACGGAAGCCATCATCGAACACTTTCGCAACACCTCCGAGGCATCATGATAGGCATCAGCAAACTCTACTGCGGCACCGTCGAACCCTCCGATGCCCTCCGCTACGGCCGGAAGGCGCAACGGCTTCCCAGCCACCTTCTCCAGTTCTCCGAAGACAAGAAACCCATCGTCGTCTGGAACTGCACGCGAAGCTGCAACCTCCGCTGCGTTCACTGCTACTCCCAGTCCCAATGCCAGCAGTACGAAGGCGAACTCACCACCGACGAAGGCCTGCGCCTCCTCGATTCCCTCGCCGAGTTCGGCGCGCCCGTCGTGTTGTTCAGCGGCGGCGAGCCGTTGATGCGTCCCGATCTCTTCGAATTGGTTCGCCACGCCCGCGAGGCCGGCCTCCGCGCCGTGATCAGCACCAACGGCACGCTGATCAAGCCCGATGTGGCCGCGCGGCTCAAGGAACTCGATCTCTCCTACGTCGGCGTCAGTCTCGACGGCACCGAGGCGACGAACGATCGGTTCCGCGGCATGGAGGGCGCATACGCCCGCGCCGTTGACGGCATCCGCGCCTGCCGCGGCGCGGGGCTCAAAGTCGGCCTCCGCTTCACCATCAACCGCCGCAACGTCGACGAGATCCCCGCCGTTTTCCGCATCCTCGAAGAGGAAGGCATCCCGCGCGTCTGCTTCTACCACCTCGTCTACTCCGGCCGCGGCAGCGCCCTCATCGAGGAGGCCCTCGGACTAGAACGGACACGCGCCGCTGTGGATCAGATCATCGACTTCACGGCCGATTTCCATCGGCGCGGCAATCCCATCGAGGTGCTCACCGTCGACAACCACTGCGACGGGCCCTACATCTACTTGCGCCTGCTCCGCGAGAATCCGGCCCGCGCCGCCGAAGTCCTTGAACTCCTCCGCTTCAACGAGGGCAACTCCTCGGGCCGCGGCATCGGCTGCGTATCCTGGGATGGCGCCGTACATCCCGATCAGTTCTGGCGGCATCTGACGCTGGGCAACGTGCGCGAACGGGATTTCGGCAGCATCTGGACGGATCGCGACAACGAATTGCTCATGATGATCAAGGCCAAGAAGGAGCACGTCACGGGCCGGTGTGCCCAATGCAAATGGCTCGACGTGTGCGCCGGCAACTTCCGTGTCCGCGCCGAGGCCGTGACGGGCGATCTCTGGGCCCCCGATCCCGCATGCTACCTCACCGACGAGGAGATCGGTTTGTCATGAGCCTCGACGATCTCGATCGGCGCATCCTCGACGCGGCCCAGTCGGCGTTCCCCCTCGAATCGCGGCCCTTCGCGGCCCTTGCCCGCCGCCTCGGCAGCACCGAGCACGAGGTGCTTTCCCGGCTCCGCGGGCTCCGCGAATCCGGCCTGATCCGCGAACTCGGCCCCGTCTTCGATCTGCGCCGGCTCGGCTACACGAGCACCTTGTGCGCCGCCCGCGTCGCCGAGCCCTTCATCGATCCCGTCGCCCAACTGCTGGACACCATGGACGAGGTTACCCACAACTACCTCCGCGACGATCCCTTCAACATGTGGTTTACCGTCATCGCCCCGTCCCCGGAACGTATCGAGTCGATCCTCGCCCGGATCCGAAGCGCCGACGGAGTGGGGGAGGTGCTCTCCCTGCCCGTCGAGCGCACCTTCAAGATCAACGTCCAGTTCGATATCGCGAAGGATGCGCCATGACGCGCCTCGATCCATGGGAAACCGAGCTGATTCAGGCGTTGAACGACGGCCTGCCCCTCACCGAACGCCCCTACGCCGATCTGGCCGCGCGCCTCGGCGTCGACGAGGCCAAGATCCTCGCCCGCCTTCAGTCCTGGGTGGATGACGGCACGATCCGGCGGTTCGGCGTCCGCCTCAAGCACCGCCGCCTCGGCATCGCCGCCAACGGCATGAGCGTGTGGGATGTGCCCGACGCCCGTGTCGAGGAGGCCGCGGCCTGCATGACGCGCCGGCCCGAGGTGACGCACTGCTACCTGCGAACCCCGCATCCGAGCTGGCCCTACAACCTCTATGCGATGATTCACGGGCCCGACGAACAGGCCGTGCATGCCATCGCCGAAGACATCGCCCGGGAAGCCGGACTCGACTCGTTCCGGATTCTCTTCAGCACCCGGGAACTCAAGAAACGCGCGCCCCGATACTTCGCCGATAGCAACGGAGACGCAGACGCATGAGCCATCCCCCACATGCAGAGGGCAACCGGCACGCCCCGCGCCTCATCGCCTGGGAACTGACGCGGAGCTGCAACCTGAACTGCCGCCACTGCCGCGCCGCCGCCACCACGGGCCCCTATCCCGACGAACTCACCCTCGACGAGATCAAACGCGTGCTCGATAACGTGGCCGCCCATTTCAACCCCATCATGATCCTGACGGGCGGCGAGCCCATGCTCCGTCCCGATCTCCTCGACATCGTCCGTCACACCAAGGGCCTCGGCCTGCGCCCCGTCCTGGCCACCTGCGGCACCCTCCTCACCGAGGACTCCGCGCGCAGCCTCAAGGACGCCGGCATCGCACGGATCAGCGTAAGTATCGACGGGCCCGACGCCGAAAGCCACGACAGTTTCCGCGGCGTGCCCGGCGCCTTCGACGCCTCCATGAAGGGCCTCGACGCCGCCCGCGCCGCCGGCCTCCCGTTCCAAGTCAACACCACCATTACCCGGCTGAACATGGAGCACCTCGAGGCGATCCTCGACTTGACGGTGTCCCTCGGCGCCGTGGCGTTTCATCCGTTCCTCCTCGTGCCGACGGGCCGCGGCGACACGCTCCGCGAGCAACTCCTCGATGCCGAGGAGTACGAGCGCATCCTCCACCGGATCTACGACCTCCGCCAGGATGCCCCGATCCCGTTCAAGCCCACCTGCGCCCCCCACTACTACCGAATC
>JAFGTL010000777.1 GCA_016934125.1 Candidatus Hydrogenedentota bacterium | reverse complement strand
TTGAAGAAGGCCGCCGGCGTGCTCAGCGTGCTCACGCCGTGGCTGCCGGTGAACAAGGTCGAGATCGATGGAGTCTCCCGCGATCCCGAGTATCTCGCGCAGGCGCCCAACGATCCCTTGTGCTTCTACGGGAACATCGTGGCCCGAACCGGCGCCGAGATCGCCAAGGCGGTGGATCGCGTCCAGGGCGTCATGGACGAAATCCGGCTCCCGCTGATCGTGCTGCACGGCGGGAGCGATCGGCTCGCCGAAACGGCCGGGGGCCGCCGGCTGCACGAACAGGCCGGGGCGGCCGACAAGACGCTGAAGCTTTACGAGGGCGCCTATCATGAGTTGTTCAACGATCTGGATCGGGAACGGTTCTACGCCGATCTGATCGCCTGGCTCGACGCGCACTGATTCCGAAGCCCGCTGTCCGCGGGGCGATGGGCTGGCCCGCGGCAGGAGTGGTGCCATGGCCAAGAAGCCGTTATCCGAGCGAAAAACCGTGATCGGGTGGTCGGAGCATGTCGACTTCCCCGATTGGCGCGTCTTCCGGCTCAGCGCGAAGGTGGACACCGGCGCGCGGACAAGCGCGCTCCACGTCGAAGACTTCGAACTCCTCCCCCAGGGACGGGTGCGGTTCAAGGTGGTGGTGGACTCCGGGAACCCCGGGGCATGCGCGCCGGTGACTGCGGCCATCTCACGGTGGGGGCGGGTGCGTTCGAGCAACGGGGCGTACAGCATGCGCTGCTTCGTGAAGACGCGCGTCCGGATCGGGCCCGTCGAGAAGGAGATCGAGATCTCCCTGGTGTCGCGCGAGCGGATGGCCTACCGGATGCTCCTCGGGCGCCAGGCGCTGGGCAGGGACTTCCTCGTGTACGTAGGCAAACGGCGTGTCGCCACGCGGGATGCCGGGCCCCGCACCAAGAGGCCGGAACCATGAGGATAGGCATTCTGTCCCGCACGGCGCGCAGCTACAGCGCGCGGCGATTGCGGGAGGCGGGAACGGCGCGGAAACACCGTGTCCGCATCTACGATACACTGCGGTTCTCCATCGCCGTGGAGCGGCAGTGGCCGGAGCTCTACTACCGCCACCGCCGGCTGCCGGCGCTGGATGCGGTAGTCCCGCGAATCGGCGCGTCCATCACGTTCTTCGGGCTCGCGGTGGTGCGCCAGTTCGAGCAGATGGGCGTGTACACCGCCAACGAGTCAATTCCCATCGCGCGCGCCCGCGACAAGCTGCGCGCCATGCAACTTCTCAGCCGCCACGATATCGGCGTGCCCTCCACCGTGTTCGTGCGCGATCGGCAGGAGGTGCTTCCCGCCATCGAGCGCGTCGGCGGCCCGCCGGTGATCATCAAGGTGCTCGAGGGCACCCAGGGCGTCGGGGTGATCCTCGCCGACACGGAAAAGGTTGCCGAGGCCATCGTGCAGACGCTCCAGAGCGCGCGCCAGAACGTGCTGATCCAGAAGTTCGTCAAAGAGAGCAAAGGGCAGGATATCCGCGCCATCGTCGTGGGCGATCGCGTCGTCGCGGCCATGCGCCGGAAGGCCGTCGGCGACGAGTTTCGCAGCAACGTGCACCGCGGGGCGTCTGCGTCGCCCGTCACGCTCGAACCGGAGTATGAACAGGTGGCCATCCGCGCGGCTCAGGTGATCGGCCTCCGGATTGCGGGGGTCGACATTCTCGAATCGAACGAGGGGCCGCAGGTGCTCGAGGTGAATTCATCGCCGGGCCTCGAAGCCATCGAAGCCGTCACCGGGGCCGACGTAGCAGGCGCCATCATCGAGGACGTCGAACACCAGGTGCTGTTCCCGGAGGTGGATCTGCGGCAGCGGCTGCGCCTCACGGGCGGATACGGCGTGGCGGAGTTCCGCGTGCACAAGATGCCCGAGCTGGAGGGCCACGCCCTGCGCGACACGACGCTTGCCGAGCAGAACGTGCACGTGCTCATGATCACTCGGAAGAAAATCGTCATCCACAATCCGACAGGCGATCACATCATCCGCCGGGGCGACGTGCTCCTCTGCTATGGGGATCTGCACGTGTTGCGATCGCTCGTGCCCCAACGCAAACCGCGGCGGCCGCGTGCGCCGCAGGCGCGCGCCCCGCGCCGGCCCAAGCGCTGACGCCCCCCGGCCCCTCAGCCTTCTTCGCCGGGCGGCTCGGGCCGGGCCAGACGGAGGTCGTCGCGAATCGAGCGGATGTGCACGTCGTGCTGCGGAAAGGCGATCTCGATGCCCGCGTCCCGAAACACCCGATCGATCTCCATGTGCAACTCGTGCCGCAACTGGAGCCACGTGTCGACGTCGGCACAGTACACGCGCAACTCGAATGTCAGCGAACTGCCGCCGAATTCGGTGAACAGCACGATCGGGGCCGGTTCGTCCACGACGTGCGGATTGCGGGCGGCGACGTCGTAGAGGAGCCGTTCGGCAAGGGCCGTGTCCGATCCGTAGGCAATCCCGACGGGGACGATCAGGCGGAGGATGGAGTCGGACAGCGTCCAGTTGACGAGTTGGTTGGTGACGAACTCCTTGTTCGGCACGACGAGTTCTTTCCGATCGAATTCGGTGATCCACGTAGCGCGCATGCGGATCCGCGACACCGTGCCGCTGATGCCGCCCACGGTGACGGTGTCACCGACGCGGATGGGCCGCTCGAACAGGATGATGAGGCCCGAGATGAAGTTCGCGAAGATCTCCTGCAACCCGAACCCGAGTCCAAGGCCGATGGCGGCCACGAGCCACTGGATCGACGACCACCCGATCCCGATCGCGTGGAACGCCAGCACGACGCCCAGCAAGGTGATGGCGTAGCGCACGACGGTTTTGAAGGCATACCGCTCACCCGCCGCCCACTTGAGCCGCCGCAACACGGCCAGTTCGAGGAGCCCCGGCACGTTCGCGGTGGCGGTAAACGTGAGCAGTGCGATGAGGAGGGCCCCGGCGACGTCGGCCAGGGTGACGGGCTCCGTCACGTTCTCGGGCTGGACGATCTCGCGGCCCTCGGGATCCGTAACGATCCGATTCACGACGGCGGCCGTGTCCCAGAGCTCGATCTTGTCCATCACGCGGAGGGCGGGCAGTTCGTCAACCCACACGAGCCAGATTGCGATGAGAAGTGCGAATACGCTCACGTTACGGACAAGGCGCCGTGTCTGTGTGCTGAGCTTGGCGAGGTCGAGGCCGGCGTCCTCATCGGGCAGTTCGCCCCCTTCCTCCTCCGCGAGGCGCCTGCGGGCACGGCGCTGCTCCATGGCCAGCCGGCGCCGCGTGACGAGCAACAGCCGGAGGATGAGGGCGCGGGCGATCAGCAGCGTTGCCGTCAGAGAGGCCGTCACGTATAGCCGGCCGCACAGGCGGAGCGCGGTGTAGGTGAATCCGAACCCCGTGAGCAGGGCGAGGGCCGCCACGGCGGCTAACACAAGCACATAGCACAGGGGGAACAGCCAAGGCCCGGCCGCGGCGCGAAGGGAGCGGGACGGCACGGATCCCGGCCCCAGCATGCGGTGCGCGAAGGCCGCCAAGGCTGCGAACAATCCGAACAGCACCAGCCGGCCGAGAGGCGCCTGCCAGATGTCCTCGCCCTGCCAGCCCACGAGGATGATGACAAACGCGGCCACTGCGCACACCCACATGAACCACAAGACGTGTCGGCGGAACGCCTGGACGGGCGCCGACGGCCAGCCGAAATGGGCCTCGAAGACGCCGTCGCTGCAGGCGAACCGGCGCAGGATCTCGAACAACGCCAGGACAAGGGCCGCGGACTTCATCGCGCTGCCGGCGCTGGAGGCGAAGTCCGTGCCGTGCATGCTCGCCGCCAGGCGCCACCCCACGTACCACACGACGCCCGGCACCAGCGCCGCGCGTAGGAGTGTGGCCGCCAAGGCCTCCGCGGTGGGCCGGAAGCCGGCGCACGCCGGACTTGCCGCCGCCTTGCTGGCGGTGGCGAGCCATCCGCCGCATCGCCGGCGCGCCCAGATCAAGGCGCCGATTCCGAGCAGGGCGCACGCGTGCAGCGGCCACTGCTTGGCGAAGTCTTTCCCGGCCGTCTGAGCCATCTCGACGGCGTGGCGGGGCCGGAACAGCCACTGGAGTCCGGCCCAGGCCTTGGGCAACTCGTCGAGGGCGAAGGCCGGGCCGCTCCGGATCCACAGGATGCGTTCGTCGATGTAGGCCTCGAACTCGCGCGTCTCCTCGACGAGGGCGCGTTCCGCGGAGTCGACGTCGACTAGCTCCTCGAAATGGGTGTCGTAGTCTCGATCCAGCGCGTCGAGGGCGTCGCGTTTGCCCTGGAGCATGTCGCGCAGGAGATTCGCGACGCTGTCGCGGTGCTTGGCGGAGTCGTCGGGATCCATGCCGGCCACGAGGGTGTCGAGCCGGGCCTCGTCGCCGGGCAGCCTCATCCGTTCCTCGCCGAGCACGATCTGCTCGAACTGGACGTCGGCGATCACCTGTTGCCGGGCGCGCACGTTACGCTCGTGCTGCCGCGCGTCGGGCAGGGACGCCTTGTGGCGTCGCAACAGCAATCCGATGGCGTTGTTCAGCCCGGCTGCGTCCACCTTCTGCGTGATCCGCTGGAAATCGCCCCGAACCCGATCGAGCTCTTCCTCGATCCGCCGGCGCAGGCGCGCCGTCTCCTCGATCCGCGTCAGGCGCCCCTCGGGGCCGATCCGCTTGTCGATGAGTTCTTCGGTAGTGGATGCGAGGTCGGCGGCGAACTGGCGGATCGCCGGGCCGGCGTGGGCCGCCTCGAGCACGGCCTGCCGGGCCTGCTCGGCGGCCTTGCGCGCCTCCTCTTCGCGGCGGGCGCGCACCACCCGTTCCCAGGCCCGCACCACCTTCTCGTAGTGCACCACCTGGCGCGCCGCGAGATCGCGCCGGAGCTTCACGAGCCGGCCGCGCACGTCATAGCTCTGGAGTTCCCCCCGATACGCCTCGCCCTCTGCCCGAAGCGCCTGCCTGCGCGCTGTTTCGGCGACAAGCCCGGCCTCGAGCACGGGAGCCAACGCGCCTTCTGCCGCGACGGGCGTCCCGGCCTCGGCCAACCGCTCTTCGGCCAGCGCCATCAGTTCGGGGAGTTGCCTGCGGCGCTCGGCCCGGCCCGCCAAGTCCGCTTCGAGGGCGGCCGCGGCCGCTTGGGCGGCCTGGAGGGCCTGCTTCGCATCGCTGAGTGCTTGTTCGAGATCCCCGAGGCTGGCGTGCTCTGAGACCTCCGGCTCCGCCCCGCCCAAGGGCTCCTGCAACTCCTGCTGCAATCGCTCGATCTCGGCCGGGCCGGCTTCGAGCGCCTGGGCGAAACCGGACGCCTTGGCGGCCCAGTCCTCGGCCCGGCGCACCTGTTCGAGCGCTTCCTCATACAGCGCAACCACTTGCGCCCGGGTTGCCTCGTCGAGCCCGGGGGCCGTCCGGGCCCGTTCCAGGCGGGCCTCGGCCTCCTGCACAGTGAGCGCGTCCGTCACGCCGTTGGCCGGGGCCGAGAGGGTGGGCTCCTGAGCATACGCCTGCATCAAGCCGACGACAGCGAGAATCGCGACTACGACGGCGCAAAGCCGGCCATGAGCCTGCTTGATCTTCATCGGCGCTCAACCCCTTGGCATTCATGGATGAAGCGGCCTGGAACACCCCGCAGTATGCGCGCGCTCCCGGCGGTTTTCAAACGGTTCTCCGCCGCGGCGCTTGGGGCGGGCCGGCGGGGCTATTTGCCCCGGCCGAGGGCGGCCGGGCCGGTGCGGGCGATCTCGAGGATTTGAAACGGTTTCAGGAGTTCGAGCAGGCGGGCGATCTCGTCTTTCGCGCCCATGAAACCCAGGGTGAGGAAGGTCTCGCCCACATCCACGATGTCGGCGCGGCACAGGCGCGCGATCTCCATCAACTCGGGACGGCCGCGCTTCTGCGTCGACACCTTGGCGAGCAGCATCTCGCGCTCGACATGGTCGCCTTCGAAGAACCGGATCACCTTGGTGGTGTCCACGAGCTTGCTGAGTTGCTTGCGCACCTGTTCGAGGACGGCCTCGTCGCCCTGGACGACGATCGTCATGCGCGACACGGCCGGATCCATGGTTTCGGCCACGTTCAGGCTGTCGATGTTGAATCCGCGCGTGCTGAACAGATCGACCACGCGCGCCAACACCCCAAACCGGTTCTCGACGAGCACCGCGATAGTCTCTCGCATCACGCCATCCCCCCCATCATGTGTTTCAGCGAACCGCCGGAGGGCACCATGGGATAGACGTTCTCCTCCCGCTCGACGATGAAATCCACGATCACGGGTTTCTTGGTGGCCAGCGCCTTCTTGATCGCCGGCACGACGTCCTTCTTCTTCGTTACGCGGATGCCCACGGCCCCGTAGGCCTCGGCCAGTTTCACGAAATCCGGAATCGCCCGTTTCGGGCAGTTCTCGAAGGAGTGATCGCAGTCTTCCGGGCAGTCCTTGCCGCGCCGCAGGCACGTGAACGAGTAGTTCTCGGCGTAGAACAGCTCCTGCCATTGCCGCACCATGCCCAGGTAGCCGTTGTTCAGGATCATCACCTTCACGGGGAGATCGTTCAGGCACGCCGTGGCCAACTCCTGAATGTTCATCTGGATGCTGCCGTCCCCGGCGATGTCCACCACGGTGGCGCCGGGCAGCCCGGCCTGGGCGCCGATGGCCGCGGGCAGGCCGTAGCCCATCGTGCCGAGTCCGCCCGACGAGAGGAACGTGCGCGGCTTCGTGTAGGTGTAGAACTGGGCCGCCCACATCTGGTTCTGCCCAACCTCGGTGGTGATCACCGCGTCGCCCTTGGTGAGCGCGCACACCTGCTCGATCACGTACTGCGGCCGCAGGGCGTCGTCGTCCTTGTAAGCGAGGGGCTGCTCCTTCTTCCACTTGGCGATCTTCTTGAGCCAGGCCGCGGTTCGCGGCGGCTCGAGGATCTTGAGCAGTTCCCGGAGAACCGCGCGGGCATCGCCCACCACCGGGATATCCACGGGCACGCTCTTGCCGATCGAGGTGGGATCGATGTCGATGTGCACGATGTCGGCGTTGACGGCGAACTCGGACAGTTTCCCGGTGATCCGATCGTCGAAGCGGGCGCCCACCGAGATAATCAGATCGGCCTCCACCATGGCGTAGTTGGCGTAGGCGGTGCCGTGCATGCCGAGCATCTTGAGCGCGAGCGGATCCGTCTCCGGGAACGTGCCCAGCCCCATCAACGTCGTGGTCACGGGGATCCGGGCCCGCGTGGCGAGTTCATGCAGTTCCTTGTGCGCGCCCGAGGCGATCACGCCGCCCCCGGCGAGGATCACGGGTTTCTTCGCCTTCTTGATGGCGTCGGCCACCTGCCGGATCTGCCGGAGGTGGCCCTTCACGGTGGGTTTGTATCCCCGAATCTCAATCTCCTTGGGATACGGCACCGAGGTGAGGGCCTGTTGCACGTCCTTCGGGATGTCGATGGCCACCGGCCCGGGCCGGCCCGTGGCCGCAATGAGGAACGCTTCCTTCAGGATCCGCGGCAAATCGTTGACGTCTTTCACGAGGTAGTTGTGTTTCGTGATGGAGCGCGTGATGCCCGACGTGTACGCTTCCTGGAACGCATCGTTCCCGATCATGCTCGTCGGCACCTGGCCCGTCAACGCCACCACCGGCACCGAGTCCATGTTCGCCGTGGCCAGGCCCGTCACCAGGTTCGTGGCGCCCGGCCCGCTCGTGGCAATGCACACGCCCACCTTGCCCGTCGCCCGCGCGTAGCCGTCCGCGGCATGGGCCGCGCCCTGCTCGTGGCGCGTCAAGTAGAAGTTGACGGGGCTCTTGTTGAGTTCGTCGAAGATGTCGATCACCGCCCCACCCGGGATTCCGAACACGGCATCGACCGCCTCCTGGACGAAGCTCTCGATGATGACCTTGGCGCCGCTGCGTGGTTTCACCGTTCTTCCCTTCCCTTCCGTGAGCCCCTGCTCTTCCCGTCCCCTCCCCGCAATCGGGGAATCCCCAACGCTGCACACGGCGTGCTCACTACGGCCAATTCTATGAAAACCCGCCCGTTCGCCGCAAACCGCCCCGCAATCCGCCCGACAGGGCCGGCCGGGGCGCGCGAGCCGCTTCGCCCGTTTGGAGTTGCAGCGCGCGCCAAGCCGTGATAGCGTTGCGGGGCCATGTCGTCCCGAGCCCAGAGCCTGCTCAAACAGGATGCCCTCGTGTGCGCCCTCGTGGCCGCGCTCGCGCTCGCCGCCTTCTGGCAGGTGGTGCGCTGCGACTTCGTCAACTACGACGACGATGTCTACGTCACCGAGAACGCCCGCATCATCGAGGGCCTGTCGCTCGACAACGTACGCTGGGCGCTCTCGTACAGCCACGGGCACTGGATTCCCCTCGATCACTTGAGCCACATGGTCGACTGCCACTTCTTCGGACTCGACCCCCGGTGGCATCACGCCTCCAGCCTGTTCCTCCACGTGTGCAACGCCGTCGCCCTCTATCTCATTCTCACCCGGTTCACCGGCGCCCGCCTCGAAAGCGCGATCGCCGCGGCCTTGTTCGCCGTGCATCCGGTGAACACGGAGGCCGTCGCGTGGATCGCCGCCCGGAAGGATCCGCTCTGCACGTTTCTCGCGCTGCTGGCCACGGCCTGCTACGGCGCATACGCGGCCCGGCCGGGCCGGCTCCGATACCTGGCCGTGCTCACCGTCTACTGCCTGGCCCTGATGGCGAAGCCCATGGCCATCGCCCTGCCGGCGGCGTTCCTCCTGTTGGACTACTGGCCCCTCGGGCGCTGGCGTGCGTCCGGCGAACGCGGCCCGTCCGCGGTGCGCCTCATCATCGAGAAGGTGCCCCTTTTCGTCGCCGCACTCGCATGCGTCCTCATCGCGGCGATCACCCAGAGCATCGCCGGCGCCCTGGGCAGTGCCCAGGACTACCCTCTCGGCATCCGCATCGCCAACGCGGCCGTGTCCTATGTCGCCTATCTGCGCAACGTGCTGTGGCCGGCCGGACTCGCCGTGTACTACCCCCATCCCGGGAGCGGCCTGGCTTGGTGGAAAGCCGTGGCCGCCGGGACGGCATTGGTGGGCGCGACAGGGGCCGCCTGGGCCCTTCGGCGACGCTGTCCCTACCTGTTCACGGGGTGGTTCTGGTATCTGGTAATGCTGTTTCCCGTGTCGGGCGCGGCGGTGCAACTCGGCAGCCATGCCATGGCGGATCGCTACGGCTACCTGCCGCTGATCGGGGTGTTTGTGGCCGCGGCATGGGCGTTGGTGGCGTTGGCTGCACGATGGGGGCGGCCGCGGGCGGTGCTCGTGCCCGCAGCGGTGCTGGTGGCGGCGTGCGTGGCCGGCGCCAACCTCCAGGTTCGCCACTGGCGCAATAGCGAGGCCTTGTTCACGCACGCCCTCGCGGTGACGCCCGCCAACCCGGTTGCCCACAACAACTTGGGCGAGTTCTACCTCGAACAGCACGACTGGGA
>JAFGTL010000776.1 GCA_016934125.1 Candidatus Hydrogenedentota bacterium | reverse complement strand
CGCGCCCGCGCCGGCCTGCAGGACCCGAACCGGCCGATCGGCTCGTTCATCTTCCTGGGGCCGACGGGCGTGGGCAAGACCGAGCTGGCGCGATCTCTCGCGGATCTGCTCTTCGACGACGAGAACGCCATGGTGCGGGTGGACATGTCGGAGTACATGGAGCGGCACGCGGTGGCGCGGCTGATCGGCGCGCCGCCCGGATACGTGGGCTACGATGAGGGCGGCCGGCTGACCGAGGCGATCCGGCGGCGGCCGTACAGCGTGGTCTTGTTCGACGAGATCGAGAAGGCCCACCCCGACGTGTTCAACGTGCTCCTGCAGATCCTCGATGACGGCCGGCTCACGGACGGGCAGGGCCGGACGGTGGATTTCAAGAACACGGTGATCATCATGACCTCGAATCTGGGCAGCGAGGTGTTCGATCAGGCCCCCGGCACCCACGAGGAGAAGATCGAGGAGGTGCTGGCCGGGCTTCGCCGCCGCTTCCGGCCCGAGTTCCTGAACCGAATCGATGACATCGTCGTGTTCCATCCGCTGAGCCGGGAGCACATCCGGCAGATCGTCGACATTCAGGTGCGGCGGTTGTCGGGCCGCCTCGATCAGAAGCGGATCACGTTGACGCTTACCGATGCCGCGCGCGACCTCATCGCCGAGAAGGGCTACGATCCCGCCTATGGCGCCCGGCCCCTCAAGCGCGTCATCCAGCGGACGGTGCTCGATCCCATGGCCATGGAGATCCTGGCCGGCCGCATCCACGAGGGCGCCCACGTGACGCTGGATGCACAGGACGGCGAGGTGGTGTTGCGCGAAGAGGTGTCCGACGCGGCGTAGGAATGGAGTGCCGCGGCAACACGCCATTGCCGCGGCACACATGAGCGAGCAGGCCTGTAAGCCGAGTTCTGTCTAGGCGCGGCCCCTTACGGAGACGCGCCCGAGGCGGCCATTCATCTGGGCCGTGCGTCGCCGCACGCCTCAAGCTTCCAACCCG
Organism: Candidatus Hydrogenedentota bacterium; assembly: GCA_016934125.1. Taxonomy (GTDB): domain Bacteria; phylum Hydrogenedentota; class Hydrogenedentia; order Hydrogenedentales; family SLHB01; genus JAFGTL01. The sequence continues at coordinate 3,658 of JAFGTL010000776.1, read as the reverse complement.
GGAGCGGAGCGGGCCACTCCATCGCTCCCCTATTTGGAATTGCTCCAGGTGGGGTTTAGCAAGCCGGCCTGTCACCAGGCCGCTGGTGCGCTCTTACCGCACCTTTTCACCGTTGCCTGCCTTCTCCCCGGGGAAGCCCCCGGCAAGACGACATCGGCTGTGTGTTTTCTGTGCCACTTTCCGTCGGGTCACCCCGCCTTCGCGTTACGAAGCACCCTGCCCATGGAGCTCGGACTTTCCTCGACGCCCATGCGGACGCCGCGGCCGCCCGGCCTACTCACTCGCCCAAGTATACCGCGGGGTGCCGCTTTTGGGAAGGTCCGTGGGGGGCAACACGTCCGCGGCGGCGCTATTCGCCGGGCGGGCCGGGCACGGCAGGAAGGGGGACGTTGCCGATGAGGATGAGGCCGCGTTTGGTGTGGGGGGAGGTAAACACCTGGACGCGTTCGCCGAGGGTGGGTGCGATGTACTGTTCGAAGAGCCGCTCCTGGGTGACGTAGAAGTACGGGGCATCGCCCGCCAACCGGCTGAGCACGGTTTCGGGCTCGGTTTGTTCGCGGATGGGGTGTTGGGCATAGAACGCGAAGGCCGGATACACCTTGGTGGCCTCGACGGGATAGCCGGCCCGGCCCAGCCGGCCGGCCAGTTCGCCCACGCCTTTCGGCGAACGCAGGCCCGTGTCGTGGTGATCGCGCACCAGCACGCCTCCCGCCATGGCGGCCAAGGCCATCGCGAATACGCACGCGAGCGGGAACCGCCGGCGCCGGAACAAGATGACGGCCGCCGCCACCACGGCTACGGCCACCGGCCAGATCTCGGCCGCAAGCCGGAGCCGGGGGCACACGATGGTGCCGTAGACAGCCGCGCCGGCCGCCAGCACGGCCAGCAGTACGACCATGGCCCGCAGCCAGACATGCGTCCAGCGGGCAATCCAGGCGGGCCGATCCGGCTGTTCGATGCCGGCAAGGTGGTGGGCGGTCGCGATCAGGAAGAAGGGCACGGCCGGCAAGACGTACTCGTACTCCTTTCCCGCCAGGAGCGAGAAGGCCACGGTGCTCGACCACGCCATCACGACGGCATACCGGTAGGCGGAGGCGTGTTCACGCCACTGATCGCGCGAGAAGTGAAACGGCAACAGCAGGCCCCACGGCGCAAGCAGGACGGGCAGGGCGATGAGGTAGTAGAGCGGCGAGCCGCTGTTGATCTCGGACGCCGTATAGGTGCGCTCGAACACTTGTTCGAAGAGCAACGCGCTCACATAGGGCCAGCCTTTCCGCACGAGAACCGCCACGGCCCACGGTGCGGCCAGAATGAGGCCCGTGCCGAGGGCGAGCAGCCAGAGGCGGGTGTCGCGGGCGCGCGCCACCCCTCCCCCACGCCAGGCCGCGGCCGTCCACGCGATACCGAGGAGGATCAGCGGAACCGGCGCCCTGATCCACGAGCCCACGCTTGGCACGGCCCATCGCACCAAGGTGAGGGCCAACTCGATGCCCAGGGCCGCCAGCGCCCAGTACACCCCCAGGCGAAGGACGCGCCCGGGCAGCCGGGCCGCCACCACCGAATGGGCGAGCCAGCCTGTCCAGAGGAAGAGCAGGGCGGGCGGCCCCTTCAACATGAGGGCGGCGGCCAGTGCCAGGCCTGAGCCGAGGCTGAATGCCACGGCGCGGCGCGCGCCCTCGGCGTCACAGGCGGAACGGGCGAGTGCGATGGCCACAAACACGGCCAGGGCCAGGGGGATGTCCAACTGGGCCCACCGGGCGCGTTCGAGGAAATAGGGGGACGCGAGCAAGGTGAGTGCGGCCCACCGGGCAACCGGCTCGCCGGCGCGGCGCCGCGACAGCAGATAGGCCGACAACACGAGCCCGGCCGCGGCCAGGGCGCCCGGGATCCGGGCTGTCAGGGGCGAAACGACCCCCGTCAGGCCGTACACGGCGGCGATGGCCCAGTAGAGCAGCGGCGGTTTGGCCAGGTAGTCGACGCCGTTGAGGGTTGGAATCACGAAGTCGCCGGAACGCAGCATCTCGGCGGGAGGGGTGGCGCGCTGCCCTTCATTGGCCGTGACCACGTCGCGGACGCCGAGTTCGAAGCCAATCGCCGCGACGGCCAGGCCGATCAGAACCCAGACGAACCCTCTTGGTGCAAGTCGAGCCATCGTTGAAAGACAGTTCCCACGCGTGAGACCACGAAGGGCCCGGGGTAACGGCTCCGCCCTCCGCCCTCCGATACCCCGTCCGCCCCGCCATGGCTGTAAAGAAATGGACGAAGCCCGCCTGTGCGTCGCCACAGACAGGCCGAATTGCTACCGATCCTGCCTATCCTGGGGCCCGGACTTCTCGCTGCGGGCCAGCTTGGCCGGCCGATCTTCGCCGCGCCGGGCCTTGCGCGCGGCGTCCGCCGCACACCGGATCGTCTGCGGCACGGACTTCACGGCACGCGCGGTCGCTTCGGGCGCCGGCGCCCGGAGCAATTCTTCGCGGCGCGCGCCTTCCTCGTCAACCATCACCTGTCCGACGGAGAAGGGCACCGCCGCCAGCGCGGCGGCCCAATAGGGCGCGCCCACCATGCCCAGGAAGGCGCTCACGGGCAATCCGTCGGCCACGGTCCGGAGGCGCTTGTGCTCTTCCTTGTCGATGTACTCATTGGCCTTGCTGATGGCCTCGACGTCATCGGGACGGCGGCCCGCCATGCCGAAGTAGGTGCTCGAGGCGAGTTCGACGGTGCCGCGGCGAACCCCCCGCAGGGCCTGGACATACCCCCAGCCCGGCACTTTCTCGTTGCCCTCCTTGGCGGCCTTGACCGTCTGGTATTTCATGGCCTTGCATCCGCGCCAGAACGCCTTGTAGACGCGGGTGGCGGGCTCTTCCGGATTCCCGAGTTTGCCTTTGTACGCCGGCTCAACCGCCCCGGCCGCCGACACGAGGAAAACGGCCAGGATCGCCCCAATAATAAGCGTCTTTGCTGAACTCATGAGCGCATTCCATCCGTTGGTTGACTATCCAGTTTCCGGAACCTGTGACAGAAATGCTTCCGGGTAATCAGTTTACAACAAATCTCCGGGAAGATCCATCAAAAATCGCCTGACACGGGCGAGCGCAGGCTGTCACCCGCCGAAGAGCTGTGCCGCATTCTTGCCGGTGATCTGGGCCTTCGCTTCATCGTCGGCGTCCAGAACCTGGATCTTCAGGAAGGCCGGAGACGGGGCCTTGAAGGGAAACCCCGTCCCAAACAGGATCCGGCCTGGGCCGAGGGCTGTGAGGGCGCCCTGAAGGTTCTTGCCAAGGACGCTCGTCATCCGCGACATCTCGACGTAGAACGGGAGATCGCGCATGCGGCGCCAGCACTCGCTGTCCGCCGGCCACCCGGGAATCGCCTCGGTGAGAACGAACGTCGCGCCGGGGTGCCGCTCAGCGAGGGCGAGCACAGCCTCGGGCTCGGCGCCGTGGCAGACATCCATCCAATGGCGTTGGCGCACGTCCACCACGCGGCACGGAATGGACACGGGCAGGCCGGCCTCGCGGGCCGCATCGGCCACGGCAGCCGCCTCCGGGCCGTCCAGGGCGTAGTCGTGGTAGTACGGATAGAGCCGGATGGCCCGGAACCCGGCATCGGCGCAATCCTTGAGGTCGCGCTCCCAGCCGGAATACGCCGGATTGAGGGT
>JAFGTL010000775.1 GCA_016934125.1 Candidatus Hydrogenedentota bacterium | reverse complement strand
GTGGACGAATTCGATGGGATCCTCGATGGTGATGATGTGGTCGTGGCGGGCTTCGTTGATCCGATCGATCATGGCCGCGAGCGTCGTTGACTTGCCGCTGCCCGTCGGCCCCGTCACCAGGACGAGCCCTTTGCTGAGATTGCACAGTTTCGTGACTGCGTCGGGCAGATCGAGATCTTCGCAAGACAGCACCTTGGACGGAATCAACCGGAACACGCCGCCGATGCCGCGGTGATCCCAGAACACGTTGCACCGGAACCGCCCCATCCCCTCGAGTTCGTAGGCGAAGTCCGTGTCGTGCCGCGTGTTGAACTCCTGCTCGTTCTCGGCCGGCATGATCTCGTACAGCAGCGTCTTCGCCATCTGAATATCGAGGGGTTCGCTGTTGCGCAGCGGCGTGATCACGCCGTCCTTGCGGAAGATGGGCTTGCAGCCCGTGCACAGATGGAGGTCGGACGTGTTGTTCTCCACCATTACTTTGAAATACTTGTCAATCTGGGCCATGGATTCCGCCTTTCTGTGACGCCACCGTAGTCAGACGAATCTACCACGTTTCCGCGGCAGCGGCAAGCGCGCTTCCGGGCAAGGGCTTCAGGGACGGCTTGCTACACGGCGAGGGCACGGTAGCGCTTCCGCAAGGCCTGGGGCGCGTCTTCCCGGAGTTCGCCGATGTGCTCGACCACCTTCGCCACCGCCTCGGCGATCTGATCCACGTCCTTCTTCGTCCCCATCAACACGTGATGGTGGATCGCCACGCCGGACTTGTCATGGGCGTCCGTGCACACGGGAAGCTTGAACCGCTTCGGATCGATCTGCTTCCAGTAGGCCGCATCGAGCTTGTGCCGCCGTTTCGTGTGCGGTTTGTAGAGGCCGCACTTGTTGAGGGGCTCGTAGGGCGGCTCGAAACCCGCGTACAACTCCGCTGCGACCGCCGCCGCGAAGTGGGCGTTCGTGAGGCGCGTGACGCCGAGCCGATCCCAGTCGATCCGGAACGCGAAGTTGTAATAACTGGCCTGGGTGATCTGCTTCCGCCGCCGGAGGGGGAGAACGCCCGGAATCCGGGCCAGCCGCTCGTTGAGGTAGATGGCGTTCGCATCGCGGTTCTTCACCTGTTTGTCGAGGCGCGAGAGCCCGGCGAGCAGCATGCCCGCCTGCCATTCCGTGAGCCGGTAGTTGCCCGACTGCACCGTGTGCGTCATGTCGTCCATCCAGCCGCGGCCACAGTTGCGCAGCGAGTAGATCCGCTCGAAGAGCGTCTTGTCCTGGCACATGTTGAAGCCGCCCTCGCCGGACGACAGCACCTTGCTCTCCTGGAAGCTGAAACAGCCCACGTCGCCGAAGGTGCCCACGCCCTTGTTGTTCCAGAACGCCCCGTGTTGATGGGCGCAGTCCTCGATGAAATAGAGGCCGCGTTTCTTGCACAGCCGGCGCACCTTCGCGATGTCCGTCATGCACCCGTACAGATGCACCGCGATGATGGCCTTCGTTTTCCGGGTGATGGCCGCCTCGGCCTTGTCCACGTCCAGACACCACGTGTCCGGCTCGACATCCACCAGCACCGGCACGGCGTTCACGTCGACGCAGGCCGCCGCCGTCGCCTGCCACGTCATGCCCGGCACGATCACCTCGTCGTGCGCGCCGATATCGAGGGCTTCGAGGGCGAGTTGGATCGCCACCGTCCCGTTCGCGCAGCACAACCCGTACTTGGACTTGTGATACCCGGCGAAGGCCTTCGCGAATTTCCATTCAACGGGGCCGTCGTACGACCAGCGGTTCGAACGCGTGATCTTCGCAAGCAGCTTCACGTCGCTCTCGGCGTGGATCGGCCATTCAGGCCATTTCACCGACTTCGGCCGGACGGGTTTCCCGCCGTTGATCGCCAGTTTCGCCATGGATCGCTCCTCCTCAGTGCCCAGCGCTGGGCGCCCAATCGCCACGTGCCCCATGCGAAGCTGCACGCTAGCACACGCCCCCGATCCGCTTCAACTGGCTTCCACGGCCTTCGATGCCGTGCGACATCGTGTCTGTTCCCGGAGGAGGAGGCCGGCCAACGGGGCGCCTTGGCGGAAATCTGTCGATCTGACGGGTTCCTGACGCCGCGGCAGGCGGACTGCGGGGCCGGGCCGAATGCGCAGTCCCGTGATTCAAAGGGACTTATGGTTCCCTCCCCGCCGTACGCCGTCTGGCATGGCCGTTGCTCTTCCTCCCCGCGGCGTCTCAAATAGGGACGCCAGCTCGCCGGAAAGCACAGGCACGGTTCCCAGGGAGCCCCCGAGCCGCTCACTCGGGGGCTTCCGCCTTCTATCGGGCCGGCGGCTGGAAGCGGATCGTCGTGCCGGGGCGGCACGGAACAACCCAGGACGGCAGGGCGCTCTCGCGCTCAGACCGCGCGGTTGGCGAGGCCGGCGCGTCGGCCGTCCACCCGGGCGGCGCCTCGGCCGCGAAGACGGCATCCGCGGGGCCGACAGTCTCGTCAACCGTCAGATCGAACCCGTCGTGGCGGGCGCGGATCGACAGGATCAGCCCGTGAATGCGGATCCGGGTAATGGCCAGTTCGGGCCAATCGGATGGCAGCCGCGGGGCGACGCGGCACCCGTCGGCCGTGGGGCGGAATCCGAGGAATCCATCGACCATGACTTGGGGGACGAGCACGCTTTCGAAGAACTCCTTGTCGAGCCCGAGTCCGCCGGCCGTGCCGCCGCCCTGAAGGGTGCCGGGACGGGAACCGTCATAATAGGCGCGGTATCCGCCGGCCGCGGCCACCTCGTCGAACCAGGAGGCGATGGCCGCGAGCCGTTCCGCGGCGTTATCCGGGCCGCGCACGTTGAGCCGCGCCATGAGGTCATGGTACGACCACCCGAGCACGGCGCCGCCGTCTTGAACTTGGCCGCCGAAGGGGATGGACTCCGGATTCGACCACACCCAGACGTAGTAGTCGATGTTGCGTTTGGTGGTCGCGCGGGGCCCGAAGCGCCAGGCGTAGATGTCGGCCCCTTGCGCGGTGTCGCCGGCCACGACGCGATCGCCACACACCCAATCCAGGATCGCCCCGGCGTGGCGCGGCGTGGCGAACCCGAAATGAACCGCTTCGAGATTGAGGAAGGTGTAGCCGTAGTCCCACATGGTCCCGTCCGCGTCGATGCTGCACGCAAACCGCTTCGTATCGCCGTTCCAGAAGAGTCGGTTCCCGGTGCGCTTCACCTGGGCGGCGTGCGCCTCGAGCCGTTCCGGATCGAGGGCGAGGGCGCCCCGGGGCACGCCCCATTCGGGATGGTGCAGGATGTCGCGCTCGATCTGCGCCATTGTCAGCAGCGCATCGTAGTGGTAGATCGTGGCCAGGGCGTCTTTGTGCCCCATGGGCATCAGATCCCAGTAGTTGTTGCCGATCCCGTAGCCCGGGCGGATGGACTTGGCGCCCTCTTCGTCATACACGATGCCGCTCCGGCCGTCGTGGCCCACCCAGCGCACCACGACAACGCCCTCGTTCTCCGTGTCGAACTCGCGCATCGTGAAGGCGGTGGCCAGCCGCATCCGGTTGATGTTCCGGCGGAGGAAGTCGACGTCGCGCGTCCACCAGAAGTACTTCGCGCACCCGCGCACGTAGTTCTGGCCGTTGATGGTGTGTCGCGTGTCGTATTGGGTGAAGAGCGCCTGGATCTGCACGGTTGCGCCGGGCGCCGCGTTGTCGAAACCGATGCGCAGGCCCGTGATCCGGCCCGTCCACCGGGGATGGGTGTACAGGGGCACGGCCGTGTGGGCGAACGCCTCGGAGGGTGCGGGCGCGGGGAAGTACATCCGGCGATCCGGGGAGAAGGCCGGTTCCTCGGCGGTGCGCCATTCGAGAAAGGGCTCGGCGTCCCGAAGATCTGTCACCCGCCACCGGAGCTGCATGAAGGGCGCCTGGAACGTGTCGAAGGCCATCGGGGGCGCGGTAATGCGCGCGCCGGGCTCGGTGAGTTCGATGTTCCAGGCGTGGCCCGCGATGCCTCGATCCGCGGCGTTCTCCAGGGCCCAGCCATCCTGGCTCTTCTCTTCCGTGGCGTGCCACCCGGGCGGCACCTGCTCGAGGGAGAAATGCCACCCCCACCCCGTCGAGCAGCCCTGGTTCCAGAAGGGGAAGGGCCAGCCCAGCGGATGGGCGATGGAGGGATGCTGATGCGTGGCGACATAGCCGTCCGGCTCGATGATGCGCCGGCTGAGCACGTCGTCCCACTGGGCGCGGAACAGGGGCATGTGGTGCGATTCGGCGGGCCAGAGCGCCGCGCCCGACAGCCATTCATCCCAGAGGGTGGCCTTCGGGCCGGCCCCGGGGTAGTGGAGCCACATCAACCGGCGCAGGCTGTCCATTTCGGCGTCATGGCCGGGCACGAGGAACCGGGGGAAGTCGTCCGGGATGCCCGTGTCGGCATGAACGCCGCGGATACCGCACAACCACCCCACGAGGATCGCCGCAATCACGAGTGCGCGCATGAACCGTCTCCTCTCCCGCCGGCGTCCCGGGCCGGTGCGTGCCCGATGGAACCAGATCCGGCCCGTTGATTCAAGCCGGCGCAACCGGATACCATACGGCCGGGTTGGGGGCCGATGACAAGCGAGAGGAGAACACCCGTGGCAGGAGCGAATGCAGAGGCAGGAAACGCGGTTGCGGCATACGTGGCAAAGGCGGGAACGGACGGCGTGGAGCCCGGATTCCTGGGATACCTGGCCAATCTGAGTACGGTGGCGGCGGTTTCGCCGGAGGTGGCCCGCGCCATCGTCCAGGAACTGGCCGATCAACGGGCCAATCTGAAACTGATCGCCAGCGAGAACTACTGCTCACTGGCCACGCAGTTGGCCATGGGCAACCTGCTCACCGACAAGTACGCCGAGGGCTATCCGGGCCACCGGTTCTACGCCGGCTGCGATAACGTGGACACCGTCGAGGCGTATGCCTGCGAGCAGGCCTGCAAGCTGTTCGGGTGCGATCACGCCTATGTCCAGCCCCACAGTGGCGCCGACGCGAACCTCATCGCCTACTGGGCCATCCTCCAGACGCGCGTCGAGACGCCGTCGCTGGCCGAACTCGACGTCAAGGATCCCTCCAAACTCTCCCGCGAAGACTGGGGCGCGCTCCGCGCGAAACTCGGCAATCAGCGGCTGCTCGGCATGGACTACTACTCGGGCGGCCACCTCACCCACGGCTACCGGTTCAACATCTCGTCGCGGCTGTTCGACGCCCGCGGGTACACCGTCGACCGCGAGACGGGCCTGCTCGACCTCGACGCCCTGCGCGCGCAGCTGCACGAGGTGCGGCCGCTGATCCTGCTGGCCGGCTACAGCGCCTACACCCGCAAGATCGACTTTGCGACGATGCG
>JAFGTL010000774.1 GCA_016934125.1 Candidatus Hydrogenedentota bacterium | reverse complement strand
CAGGAGCGGTTTCCCGAGGTGCTCGTGAAGCGCCGCCCGGGCTACGGGCTCGATCGCTACCTGCATCGCGGGCGCTCGCTGACGCAGGTGGTGTGCGGGAGCGAGGGGACGCTCGCGGCGGTCGTGTCGGCCGAGATCGGCCTTGTGCCGCTGCCCCGCGAGAAAGGCCTCGCCCTCATCTTCTTCGATTCCGTCGAGGAGGCCATGGAGGGCACGGTGAATCTGCTCGACTTGAGCGCCGCGGCCATCGAACTCGTGGATCGGCCCTTGCTCGATCAGACGAAGGGCCAGATCGCCTTCACCAAGACGCGCGAACTGCTCCGCCTCGATGACGCGCCCTGCGACGCGTTTCTCATTGTCGAGTTCTACGATGACGTGGCCGATCGCCTCGCGGCCGTCGAGGCGCGCCGCCTCGGCCAGCGCACCATGATCGTCACGGACGCCGGCGAGATGGAGATGGTGTGGGCCGTGCGCAAGGCGGGCCTCAACCTGTTGACGGGCCGGAGCGGGCCCGCCAAGCCCATTGCAGGCCTCGAAGATGTGGCGATTCCGCCGCAGCAACTCCCCGAGTACGTGGCCGCCCTGAAGGCGATCATGGATCCCCTCGGCCTCCAGGCGTCGTTTTACGGCCACGCCGCCTCCGGCCTACTTCATGTCCGCCCGATCATCGATCTCCACCGGGCCGAAGACATCGCCAAGTTCCGCAAGGTGGCCGATGAAGTGTCGCCGGTGGTGCTCCAGTTCAAGGGATCCATCGCGGCCGAGCACGGCGTCGGCATTGCGCGCACCCAGTACATGGCCGATCAACTCGGCCCGGAAGTGCTGGACGTCATGCACAGCATCAAGACCGCCTTCGATCCGCGCCGGATCATGAATCCGGGTAAGATCTTCGATGACGGCTCATTCCGCATCGACGGCAACCTGCGGATGGGCGACGGCTACGAGATTAAGCTGCCTTTCGAGGGGGTGCTCGCCTTTGCGGCCAAGGACGGCTCGTTTGTCGGCAACCTCGAACAATGCAACGGGTGCGGCGGGTGCCGGAAGGACGCTCCCACCATGTGCCCGACGTATCAGGCCACCGGCGAAGAGATCATGTCGACGCGGGGCCGGGCCAACACGATCCGCGCCGTGCTCGACGGCCGGCTCGATCCGGCGGGCGATCCGCTCGCATCGGCGGCCCTTGAAGAGGCGTTGAGCAACTGCCTGGCCTGCAAGGCGTGCAAGCGGGAGTGCCCGTCCAACGTGGATCTGGCCCTGCTCAAATCCGAGTTGGTGCACGCCCGGCAGAAGCGGCAGGGCGTGTCGCTCCGCGAACGGGCGATCAGTTGCGTCGATATCCTGAACGCGCTGGCCTGCCTCACGCCGCGGATCGCCAATGCCATGCTCCGCATGCGGTGGGTGCGCGCGATCATGGAGCGGGTGCTCGGCATGAGCGCCCAGCGCCCCCTGCCCACCTACGCAACCCAGCGGTTCGACACGTGGTTCGCCCGGCACACCAACCCCCATCCCGTCACCCGCGGCCGGGTGTTCCTGTGGGATGACACCTTCGTGCGCTACAACGAGCCGCATGTCGGCCGGGCGGCCGTGGCCGTGCTCGAGGCCGCCGGCTACGAGGTGCTCCTGCCCAAGGGCCGCAAGGATTCGGGCCGGCCGTCGTTCAGCGTAGGCTGCCTGGATCGGGCCAAACGCCTCGGCCAGCACAACGTCAAGTTGTTCCTCGCCCAGGGCGGCGATGAGCCGATTCTCTTCCTCGAACCGTCCTGCTACTCGATGTTCGTGTCCGATTACGCCGAATTGCGGATCGACGGCGCTGGCGAAGTCGCCAGACGCTGCCTGTTGTTCGACGAATTCATGAACGATCTCCTCGAACGCGAGCCCGGCGCCATCGCCTTCGAGCCCGGCCCGGCCCGCGTGGCCGTCCACGCCCACTGCCATGCCAAGGCCCTTACCGATCCGGCCGTCACCGCGAAACTGGCCGGCCGATTGCCCGGTTCCGAGACAACCGAACTCGAAACCGGCTGCTGCGGCATGGCGGGCGCCTTCGGCGCGCTCAAGTCCAAGTACGAGTTGTCCGTCCAAGTGGCCGAGCCGCTCGTGCGGCAGATCGAGGCCCTCGAACCGGGCACGGCTGTCGTGGCATGCGGCACGAGTTGCCGGCAACAGATCAGCCACCTCACCGACGCCGAGCCCCTCCACGTGGCCGAACTGCTCGCCAACGCCCTCCCCCGCACGGGCAACGGAGGCGCGCGATAGGCGGAACGGGGGCGTTCTGCTTCAAACCGAAAACGGGGCGGTTTCATTCTGCAACGGCATCGGGCCGGACGAGAGGGCTTCCGTCCGCAACCGGAAGGACTCCGCCCGGGGCACGCCCTGAAGGCCGGCCTGCAAGTTCTTTCCTGTCAATTGCTTAATTCCAGCAGATCTCACCCGAATCCGGGACGCTTCGGAGAGACGAACCTGGCACCCCGTTTGCTACTGCTCGATTGAGTCGGGCCGTGCGACAGTTCCGTGCCCGAAGTCGCCGGCCGGACAGGTAGGAGAATCGAGGTAGAAAGGAGGGTTTATCGATGGCACTCAGGACATGGGATCCCTTTCGGGAGTTGGACGGCTTGCGCCGGGAAGTGGAACGGGCGTTCGACGAGTTCGGGGCGTGGCGGAGGCCCTTTTCGCGCTTCTCGTTCTTACCCGCGCTTGGGGCCCGGAGTTACCCACTGATGAACCTCGGCGAGGATAAGGACAACATCTACGTCGAGGCGTTGGCGCCGGGCCTGAATCCGGAATCGCTCGACATCTCGGTGCAGCAGGGCACACTGCGCATCGCGGGCGAAAAGCCGGCCATCTCGCCGGACGTGAAGGCCGAGGCCTACCACCGCAATGAGCGGAGCGCGGGCAGCTTTGTCCGCAGCATGGAACTGCCCACGGACGTGAACGCGGCGAAGGTCAAGGCCCAGTACAAGAACGGGCTGCTGCTCATCACGCTCCCCAAGGCGGAAGCGGCCAAGCCCAAACAGATTCGCGTCGACGTCGCGTGACGGGCGCCAGACCGCCCGCAGCAACTGAATCTCGTGGCACATGAGTTGAAGGAGGTGGCACCCATGAAAGAGGCTACGGTTCCTGCCAAGCGAGAGGACACGGTTCCGGACACCCGCGAAGAACAGCGCACACTCAGTCCGCCCGTGGACATTTTCGAGAACGAGGACGGACTGGTGGTGGTGGCCGATCTGCCCGGCGTCGAGAAAGATGCCCTCGACGTCCGCGTCGAGAACAACGTCTTGACGATCAAGGCCTCCACCAAGAGCGCCCTGGCCGTGGATCCGCAGTACCGGGAATACCAACTGCTCAGTTTCTTCCGCCAGTTCCAGTTGAGCGACGCGGTCGATCAGGAACGGATCAAGGCGGAGTTGAAGCACGGCGTGCTCGTGTTGAGCCTGCCGAAACGGGAACAGGCCAAACCCCGGCAGATCGCCGTCGACGTGTCGTAACTGCCGCGGCGTCCGGGCCATGGCAACGCACCCGCCGGCGCAAGGCGCATGACGCCCACCGCGCCGGCGGTTCGCTGTCTGAGGGGATTCAGCCGCGAGCCCGGCCGAAGGCGCGCAGGCGGAGCGAGTTGGTGACGACGTTGATCGAGCTGGCCGCCATGCACACCTCGGCGATGAGGGGATGGAGGAGGCCGAGGGCGGCCAGGGGGATGGCGAGCAGGTTGTAGCCGAAGGCCCAGGCCAGGTTCTGGCGGATTTTGCGGAAGGTGGCCCGGGCCAGGCGCACGGCGGCCACGAGATCGTTCAGATCGCTCCGCACCAGGGTGACGCCGGCCGATTCGATGGCGATGTCGGTGCCCGCGCCCACCGCAATGCCCACATCGGCCTCGGCCAGCGCCGCCGCGTCGTTGATGCCGTCGCCCACCATGGCCACCGGGCCGAATTCGCGGCGGAGCGCTTGAACGGCGGCGCGTTTGCCGCCCGGCAGCAGGCCGGCCACGACGCGCTCGATGCCCACGGCCCGGGCCACGGCCCGTGCGCTGCGCGCGTTATCGCCGGTGAGCATGACGGGCTCGAGCCCGAGGGCCTTGAGTTGCGCGATAGCGGCCGGAGCTTCCTCGCGGAGGGTGTCCTCGATGCCGATGAGGCCGGCAACGCGCCCGGCATGGGCCACGAGCACGGTGGTCATGCCTTCTTCCTCGAACTGCTCGACGGCCTCGCGGAGGGGCGCGCAGTCGACGCCGGCTTCTTCGAGGTAGGCGGCCTTGCCCACGCAAACCGGGACACCGCCGATCCGGCCCCGGGCGCCGCGGCCGGGCTCGGCCTGGAACTCGTCGCACGGCGACAGGGCGAGTTCGGCGGATGCGGCGTGGGCCGTGACGGCTTGGGCCAACGGGTGCTCGGAGGCCTCCTCGACGGACGCGGCCAGGGCGAGCGCGGCGTCCCACGTCCAGCCGGGGGCCGGCGCGATCCGGGCGACGCGGGGCCGGCCGAGCGTGAGTGTGCCCGTCTTATCGAGGCCGATGGCCCGGGCGGAACGCAGGGCCTGCACGACGGCGCCGTCGCGGAACAGGATGCCGCGGGCGGCGCCGGCGCCCGTGCCCACCATGATGGCCGTGGGCGTGGCGAGGCCCATGGCGCACGGGCACGCGATGACGAGCACGGCCACGGCCGCGTAGACGGCGAGCGTCAGGTTGGAGGCACCCTCGACAAGCAGCCAAGGCAGCACGGGCGCGGCCCAGAGGGCGATGGCGCGCATAGCGTCCGGCGCCGCCCACCAGAGGGCGAAGGTAGCGAGGGCCAACACGAGAATGGCGGGGACGAACACGGCGGTGACGCGATCGACGAGTTCCTGGATGGGCACTTTGCCGGACTGGGCGTCCTGGACGGCGCGGACAACCTGGGCCAGGAAGGTGTCGCGGCCGACGCGGGTGGCGCGGATGGTGAGCGCGCCGGTGGCGTTCACCGTCGCGCCGATCACCTCGTCGCCGGGGGCTTTGTCCACGGGGATGCTCTCGCCGGTGGCGGCGGACTCGTCGACGGCGCTGTGGCCCGACAGGACGACGCCGTCGGTCGGGATCTTCTCGCCGGGGCGCACGCGGCACAGATCGCCCACGGCCAGCTCTGCGGTGGGCACCTCGATTTCGCCCTCGGGCCGGAGCACGCGGGCCGTTTTCGCGCCCAATTCGAGGAGGGCGCGGATGGCGTGGGACGCCCGGCCCCGGGCCCGGGCTTCGAGGTAGCGGCCGGTGACGTGGAAGGTGACGATCATCGCGCCGACGCCCGCATAGCTCGCCAGGGGGAGCCCGGCCAGGCGCATGGGGCCGGTGGCGAACGCCGCCGTGGCGCCCAACGCAACGAGGGCGTCCATGTTGGGCCGCCGGTGTAGGGAAGTCTTGATCGCCTTGGCATAGGTGGCGCCCCCCGCCACGGCCAGCACGGGCAGCGCCAGGAGCGCCTCCACCCAGTCGTGATAGGGCACGGCGAGGCCGGCGAGCATGTGGGCAGCCATCAACAGGGCCACCGGGCCTGTCAACGCCCACGCCAAGGCGACGCGGCGACGCGCGGCGGCCAGTTCCGCCTCGGGCCCATCCGTTGCCGCGTCTGCGACGGCCGGTAGCCCGGTGTTCGCGGCATCGCTCAGAGCGCGGTATCCGGCCCGTTCCACCGCGCCGATGAGGGCGCCCGCGTCGGTGAGGCGGGCGTCACAGGTTACCGCGGCGCGCGCCGTTGCAAGGTTCACGTGGGCCGTGTGCACGCCTGGAACGGCGCTCAAGGCCGACTCGACGGCCCGGGCGCATCCTGCGCACGTCATGCCGATGATCTTGAGGTCGATCTGCCGGCCCTTCGTTGTGATCGCGCGTCCCATGATGGGCGGCTCCGTTCTCGGGTGAACGATCTCCTTACTGAAACGCCCCGGAGCCGCCAGGTATGCCCGGCCCGTTCTGCGGCGCGACGCCCCAGCCTGCGGAACGGAATCGAGTAGGTGGGAGGGTCGCCCCTCCCACCTCTCACACCACCGGGCATACCTGCTAGGTACCACGGCGGTTCCTTTATGTTCTT
>JAFGTL010000773.1 GCA_016934125.1 Candidatus Hydrogenedentota bacterium | reverse complement strand
GCAGTTGCCTTCGCCTAGCAGTTCCCACTATCAGGGCCTGCAGAGGACTCTCACCTCATAAGAACTGTGCCATGCCTGGCGCACATGGAAGGCAGCAGGCCCTGCCTGAGGGCCTGCTGCCTTGTGGAAAACCATGGGCGCCTGCGCTACTCTTCGCTCTTGAGCGCGGCGTTTCTGGCGATGGCTTTCGCGAGCTTGCGGCGGCGCCGTTCGCTGGGCTTCTCGTAATGCTTCATCTCCTTGAGACGCTGCATCAGGCCCTCTTTATTGCACTTCTTCTTGAACCGGCGTAACGCTTTCTCAAAAGGCTCATCGCTCTTGACACGAACCTTTGTCACTAAGACTCGACCTCCCCTCTTCGTCACCGGTGTGCCGGTGGAAAATGTGGAATATCTCGAATTCTCTATGAAAGAACGCTACTTCTATCTCGCGACGCCCCAGTCGACCCCTGAGTACGCCACGGCGTTTCATAAACGCCCGCACAACAGTCGGTAATGATACCATGCAAGGCCAGAAGTGTCAATTTCCGCTGCGTCTGGCTGGCCTCCCGGCGCCGTTCCCGCTGCCGCTTGTCCTTGCCGTCCTGAGAGCTTTGCGCTAGACTGCTTGTATGGCCAGGCCGGATGCGGGGCACGAGGCGGATCGAGCGTCCGGACGAGGAGGGCATCATGAAAACTGTCTCTCCAGGCGATGTGCGGGTGACGTTGGGCGCGGTGCGGCTTGTGGCCGTGGCGGTGGTGGGGGCCGCGGTTTGCGCGTCCCTTGCCCATGGCCAGGATGCGAGCGGCGACGAGACACGCGATGCGTTGCGTCAGCGAATCGGCCAGATCCGGGCCGCTCATCTCGGGCGAATCAGAGAGACGAAGGACCGGCTATATCGAGAAGCCAAGCGTCCTGACGTTGATCGTGCGGGGATCAGCCGGCTCCTCGGGCCAGAGGTGCAGGTGGTTCCTCTCGATCCGTCGGAGCGCGAGTGGCTCCTCGCCGAGGCCCGTAGGCTGTTGGCTCCCGAGGAGCCGGACTGGGAGGTTCTGCATCCTCTCGTGCAGTGCTTCTTCCGGCAGCCGCCAGCAGAGGACATGGTGGCGTTGATGCGTTCGGTGCTCTCGAAGCCCGTTCCGACGACGGACGTGCCGGCGGTGGGCAAGTGGCACCTGAGCACAATAGGCGATTCAATGAAGATCCTCGCACAGCAGGGCACCGCCGAGGCACTGAGCGTTCTGATGGGCCTGGCCCTGCTGCCCGTGGCAGCGGCGCCGGGGATCTTGCCGGGACAGGGCGGAGACGCCCTGTCCGAGGAGTTGCGATCGCGTTTCTCCGGCAACGCCCGGGGCGCGGTGCTGATTAATGCCCCGCGTGTTGCCGTGCTGCCCTTCATCGAAAGGGTGGCCTCCGAGTTTGCCGAGGCCGGCTACCAAGATAGCGGGATCGCCATCGAACTGGGGGACGCGAAGCGGATCGACGCGGGCGAGCCGCTTCCAATGATCGTGCCTACACCCCTCGATACGCCCGCCGGCCCGGATCCGCTTCCATTGCCGGATCCCAATGCCCCACTGGTGATCGGCACCGGTGCGATGCTGCAGAGCTCAGATGTCCTGCCCCTCAACAGGCCGATCATTGGCATGGTGGTGCGCGGGGAATTGACACGCAAGCATCGCGACGCTTACTTCGCGGCTTCCTTGAGGGACGCCCCCCCGCCCACGGTGTGCGAACCTCTTCCCGTGCGCCTCGAGGTGTGCCAGACGCTCATCACCGATGTGGGGGCGCCGGACGCCCTGCGGCGATGGGCCGCTCTGCATCGGCTGGTGCTGCTGCACCAACAAGGCGCCGTGCCTCAACTGTTGGAGGAGGGTGAGAACTGGGCGAACGCGAATGCACAGGATCCCTACGCACGGAAGGTGCGGGGGCTGCTCGCCCACCTGCTGGCGGTGACGCCGGAGACGGCCCTTCCGCTGGCTTGGGAGGATCGGATCCCGCATTTCGAGCGGATCATCGCGCCGGTGCTGGCCCAGTCGCACAACCTCGACGAGGAGAGCATCGTGGCCCTGCGGTTCTACGCCGGCCTCATCGGCGCCTTCTACGCGAAGATGTACGCTGAGCGTGCACGGGCGCTCGAGGAATCCAGCCTGAGCCCGGAGGAGATATGGGCGGCCGATCGCGCCCTGTGTGCCGATCTTGCCGCTGCGGGCATGGGAAGGCGCCTGGCTCTCCTCCAGGAGTGTGAGGCGCGGCTCGAACTCGTCTCGATCCTGCCGTATCCGGCGGAGGACGCCGGGCTGCGGGGGGAGAGCCTTCGCATCAAGCTTCTCAGCGTTTCGCGTGAGGCCGCGTCCGTCGAGTCCTCATACGCCAGCCTGCACGAGTCGATGGCCCTCCGCACCAGGCTGATCGCCGGAACAGGAAGCCCCGGGGAAGCGGCGCTGGAGGTATTCAGGGATCTCGAGGCCGGGGCCGGCTTGGATCCGTGAACGCCGGCGGCGCGTCTGCGTCGCACATCGGGCCGGCGTGCTCCCACTGCCCGTGAACGGGCCGCTTGTGTCCATGCGCGGGCTGCGCTACGATACGCGCCAAGGGGAAAAGGGGAGAAGAACTCATGAACGACGAACGCGTATCCCGGCGTGGCCTGTTCAAGCGCGGTATGGCCGGCGCTTCACTTTGTGCACTTGCCGCGGGCGATGACGCGGCGGCGGCCCAGGAGGCGCCCGCCGGCCCGGGCGCCCAACGGCTCAGCGTCGAGCGGCTCCAGGCCTGGGAAGCCCTGGGCTACGGCATGTTCATCCACTTCGGCATGAGCACCTTCGTCGGCCAGGAACTGCCCGACGGCAAGGCGCCGCCCGCCACCTACGCGCCGGATCGACTCGATGTGGATCAGTGGGTGTCGGTAGCGCGCGACGCGGGCATGAAGTATGCCGTGCTCACCGCCAAGCACGTGGCCGGCCATTGCCTGTGGCCCAGCGAGCACACCGACTACACCGTCGCGGTCAGCGGCGACACCACCGACGTGATCGCGCAGTTCGTCGAAGCCTGCCGCAAACGCGGCGTGCTGCCCGGGCTCTACTACTGCTCGTGGGACAACCACAACCGGTTCGGCAGCAAGACGCCCTCCGATCCCCGCGAAGGCACGCCCGCGTATACCACGTCGCTGTATCAGACGTTCCAGACGGCCCAGATCGCGGAGTTGCTGGCTCGCTATGGCCCCCTCGCCGAGATGTGGATCGACATTCCCGGCGTGCTCGGCCGGGGCTACCGGACATACCTCTACGGCCGTGTTGCCGAGTTGCAGCCCGATATCGTGATCATGATGAACAGCGGCATTTCGGACGGCGGGGAGTACAACGTCGACTACGCGTGGCCATCCGACTTGATCGCCATCGAGCGGTGGCTGCCGCCCGAAACCGGCCACACGAAGTGGCGCGAGATCGAGGGCGGCCGCTACTACCTGCCCGGCGAGGTGTGCGATCCCATCGGGAAGGACTGGTTCTACGTCGAGGGCGACGTGCCCCGCCCCGATGGGGAGTTGCTCGAACAACTCACGGCGTGCCGTGCGCGCGGTGCCAACTTCCTGCTCGACGTGCCGCCCGACACGCACGGCCGGATCCCGGACGACACCGTGCAGGCCCTGATGCGCCTG
>JAFGTL010000772.1 GCA_016934125.1 Candidatus Hydrogenedentota bacterium | reverse complement strand
CTCGGCCATGTCGGGCATGTACGGCGTCGTGTACACGGATCTCGTGCAGTTCGCCCTCGCCATGGTGGGTTCCATCGGCCTGGCGATCATCGTGTACATCGACATGTCGAAGGGCGCGGGCCTCCATGCCAACCTCGAGTCGTCCCCTGCGTTCAGGGATGCCGTGCTCCGCTTCATGCCCGACTTGAGCACCTTCGACTCGGTGACGTTCACGTTCCTCGTGTTCATCTTCATCAACTGGTGGTCGGCCTGTCCGGGCAGCGGCTATGCCGTCCAGCGCGTGCTGGCCACCAAGTCCGAGAAGGACTCCTTCTTCGCGTTTCTGTGGTATACCATCTGCCACTACCTCGTGCGGCCGTGGCCGTGGATCATCGTCGGCGTCTGCTCCCTCTGCTACTTCCCCGAACTCGCCGATTCCGAGGCCTCCTTCCCTTCCATGATCGATCGCTTCCTGCCCATGGGATTCAAGGGCATCATGGTCGCCTCCCTCCTCGCCGCGTTCATGAGCACCCTCGACACCCATCTCAACTGGGGCGTCTCCTACCTCATCAACGACTTCTACGAACCCTACGTCAAGCCCGGCCGCGCCCCCCATCATTACGTGCGCGTGTCGCGCATCTGCATGATCCTGCTCACCCTTGTCGCGCTCGTGGCCACCCTCCGCCTCGAGAAGATCCTCAATGCCTACAAGTATCTCGGCCTGTTCGGCAGCGGCATCGGCACCGTCATGATCGCCCGGTGGTATTGGTGGCGCGTCAATCCGTGGTCGGAGATCTCCGCCATCGCCACCTCCCTCATCGTCGGCAACACCGTCGCCTTGCTCCTGCCCGACGTCGAGGCCGTCAACGGCATCGGCGGTCAGGACTTCTTCGGCCTGCGCCTTGTCATCACCATTGCCGCGTCCTGCTCGGTGTGGATCCCCGTCACGCTGCTGACTTCCCGCCGGCCGGGCGAACAGGCGAAGGCCTTCTACAATGCCATGCGCATCGGCGGGCCGGGCTGGCGGCGTGTCCGGAGAGAGACCGGTGTGCAGGCCGCCCCCGATCACCTCGGCAAAGCCCTGGGCGGCTGGGTGCTGTGCAGCGCGCTCATGCTCGCCCTGTTGGTGGGCGTGGGCAAGTTCCTCCTCCACGAGTGGATCGCCGGGCTCGTATGTGCCGAGATTGCGTGCGCCTCGGCAATCGGGCTTCGGATCGTCATGAAGGGATTCTCGTTCGGTTATTCCGAGAGCCCGCCCGCGTAAGCCGGCGGAGGCCCGGAAGTTGGAAATGGCCGCTGGAAGGCCGGGGAGGGCTATGAACGTGTGCGCATCGGGACTCGTACTGGGAGGACTCCTCATAATGCGTCTTGCAGCCGCCGATCTCGGCAGCCTGCCGGTGTTGCCCGAGAACGAGGCCGTGATCGGCGCGGACTGGCTCGTCCACGACATCGATCGCGAAGCGTGCGCGTATCGGAGCGCGGACGGCGCCGAACTCATCCTGTCCAACGGGCTCGTGCGGCGCACGTTCCGGCTCGCACCCAACGCCGCGACGGTGGCCTTCGACAACCTCATGACGGGCGCGAGCGTCATCCGCGGGGTAAAACCCGAGGCCGTCATCGAACTGGACGGCACGCGCTACGAAATCGGCGGGCTGACTGGCCAGCCCAACTACGCCTTCCTGCGCCCCGAGTGGGTGGATCAACTCGAAGCGAATCCGGACGCGATGCAGTTCGTCGGGTTCGAGTTGGGCGAGCCGCGGGAGCGCATCCCGTGGAAGCGGGTGCGCCATCACGGGCCGGGGGCCACGTGGCCGCCCCGGGGCGTATACCTGCGCATGGACTACCGCATGCCGCCGCGGGCCAAGGCGGACGCCGGGACGCAACCGCCCGTGCGGGTGTCCGTGCACTATGAGCTGTATGATGGTGCGCCGGTGATGAGCAAATGGATCACCGTCTATAACGATGGCGACAAGCCCCTCCGGCTCGAGCAGTTCACCTGCGAGGTGCTTGCGGCCGTCGAGCACGGCTCCGATGTCGAGACGCGCGACCTCGGCTTCCTGACGCCCAATCTGCACGTCGAGACGGATTTCGCGTTCTGCGGATTCACCACGCTGAACACCACGCGCCATTCGGTGCACTGGATCCCCGATCCCGATTACGACACCCAGGTAAACTACGCGAAGCAGACGCCCTGCCTGCTCGAAGTGCGGCCGACGCGCGGGCCCCACGTCGCCATCGAACCGGGCGCCTCGTTCGAGTCGTTCCGCGCCTTCGTGCTCGCGCTTGACAGCGATGATCGGGAGCGGAGCGGACTCGCCCAGCGCCGGCTCTACCGCCTCATCGCGCCCTGGGTTACCGAGAACCCCCTCATGATGCACGTGCGCTACGCGGACTGGGACACCGTGAAGGCCGCCATCGATCAATGCGCCGAGGTGGGCTTCGAGATGGTGATCCTCACCTTCGGCAGCGGCTTCGATATCGAGAACGACAGCCCGGAATACCTCGCCGAAATGAAGCGGTATGCCGACTATGCCAAGAGCAAAGGGATCGAAATCGGCGGCTACTCCCTGCTCGCCTCGCGCCGAATCGCCCCCGAGCACGACGTCGTCATGCCCGAAGGCCTGCAACCCACCTTCGGCAACTCGCCGTGCCTGGGCAGCGAATGGGGGCTCGCCTACTTCGACAAACTCTACGCCTTCTACCGGCAGACGGGCTTCTCGCTCCTCGAACACGACGGATCGTATCCGGGCGATCCGTGCATGTCGACGGCACACCCCGGACACGAGAATCTCGACGATTCCCAGTGGAAACAATGGCGCATTATCACCGCCTTCTACCATTGGTGCCGTGAAAACGGCGTGTATCTCAACGTGCCCGACTACTACTACCTGGCCGGCGTGACGAAGTGCGCCATGGGATACCGCGAGACCAATTGGTCGCTGCCCCGGGCCGAGCAAGTCATCCACACGCGCCAGAACATCTTCGACGGCACCTGGGAGAAGACGCCCTCCATGGGCTGGATGTTCGTTCCGTTGACGGAATACCACGGGGGCGGGGCCGCGGCCACCATCGAGCCGCTGGACGAGCACCTCGATCATTACGAGCGCATGCTGTACAGCAACCTCGCCATGGGCGTGCAGGCCTGCTACCGGGGGCCGCGCCTCTACGACACGGAACGCACCAAGGCCATGGTTTCGCAGTGGGTGGCGTGGTTCAAGAAGTATCGCGCCATTCTCGAAAGCGACTTGATCCACGGCCGGCGCGCCGATGGCCGCGATCTCGACTGGATGCTCCACGTGAACCCCCGGCTCGAACACAAAGGCATGCTCGTCGTGTTCAACCCGCTGAACGAGCCCGTCGAACGCACGCTGCGCATTCCGCTCTACTACACGGGCCTCGAGGACAGCGCGCGGATCCGCGAGCGGGAAGCCCCGCCCCAAACCGTGCCGCTCGCCCGCGACTACTCGGTTGCGCTCGATGTGGCCGTCGACGCCCACGCATTCACCTGGTTCGTCATCGAGTGATCGCGCGCGCCGCCCCGGTGACGCTCCCCGGGACGCGCCCCGGCGATCAGCCCTCGTCGAGCGCCTCGCGAACCGTCCTGAGCAGCCCCCGGATCGAGAACGGCTTCGCCACAAAACGCGGCCCCTTCGTGCCCGGCCCTCGCGACGTGATCACCTCGTCGGCATATCCCGACATGTACACCACCTTGAGCGATGGATAGGAAACGCGAAGCGTCTCGTACAGATCCGTTCCGCGCATCTGAGGCAGGATCACGTCCGACAGCAGGAGGTCGACGCCCGCCAGTTGCTCCGCATCGAGCGCCAGCGTTTCGTCCGGGCTCGCCGCATCGATCACCGTGTAGCCGTATTTCCGCAAAATCCGCGTGGCCAGTTGGCGCACAAGCTCGTCATCTTCGACCACCAGCAACACTTCCGTTCCTCTCGCGATCGCCTCCTCCGGCGCCGCGTCCCCATCCTCCACAACGGCCTGATGCACCCGCGGCAGGCAGATCGTGAACGTCGAGCCCCGGCCCACCTCGCTCTCCACCCACACGGCGCCCCCGTGCTGACGCACAATCCCGTATACCGTGGCCAAACCCAGCCCCGTCCCCTTTCCGCGCTCCTTGGT
>JAFGTL010000771.1 GCA_016934125.1 Candidatus Hydrogenedentota bacterium | reverse complement strand
GTGGCCGAGGTAATCGCGGCAGGGCGTGTTGAATGGGGTGTGGGGTTTGCGCTGCACGTCTTCGGGCCGGCCGCCGTCGGGGTGGTAGAACTCCCACACGGTGCCCGTCCGCGCGAACTGCGCCGCGGAATCGTCGAGGGCCCGTTCGAGCAGGCTCGCGCCCGCCGCGTTGAATCCGTAGCGCGCGCAGCCCCGGGCCGCCCAATACGTCATGCTGTTCCAGGCCGGCCCGCGCCAGCAGCGCAACTCGAACCGGGCATCGTCCTGCGACACGGTAGTGATGGGGTGGCGCGAGAAGAACCGGGCCGGATCGAGCAGGTTGTCGTGCACCACGCGATGGGCCTGCTCCGCCGTGGCGGCGCCGACGACCACCGGCCACATGCCCTCGAAGGCGAGGCACCGCACCGCGGGATCGCGCACGGCCCAGATGTCGTGGAAGAAGCCGGTTTCATCGACGAACAACTCGTTCTGGATGAAGCCTCTGAGTTCCGCGGCGTGCGCCTCGAAGGGCGCAGCGTCCCGGCCGAGTTGGCGCGCCCAGCGTGCCGCGAAGTCGTAGAGCGCGAAGACATGGGCCGTCGCATCGACGCACGCCTGCGGGCCGGTGCGCACATCCAGGAAGCGGATGCCCTCGTCTACACCGCTTTCCCAGTCGTGGGTGAGGATGTCGGTGTAGAAGAAGCCGCATTCGTCCGCCTTCCGGTGGGTTTCGAACCAGCCGATCTGGCGCACGAGGGCCTCGAACCAGCGTTCGAGCCGCTGGGGCAACTCCGCCGCCGCGAAGGGCCATACCGGCGGATGGCCCGCCGCGCTGTCCCACTCCGCCTTGTCGCCCCGCAGCCAGATCGAGCCCGGCACCAGCCCGTCCTCCTGTTGGGCGGCCAGGTTGTTCTCGAGCTGCATACGGGCGTGTTCCGGCTCGAAGGCCACAACGTCGAGCACCGCGTGCACGATGTCCCAATGGCCGAAGGCCGGGCCGTAGCAGTAGCCCGGGCCGATCTCCTCCCACGGATGCGGAAACGGCGGCCGCGCCGGATGCACGCAGCGCGCATGCAGATCGGCCACGTACCCCAGCACAGCGCGCCAGTCCGGTTTGCCGAGCGTCTCCGCGGCCCTTCTCAACGCGCCCATCGCCGTCTCCTTCTGCTGCCGGCATGATAGGGCGCCGCCAAAGGCGCGATCAACGCGGGCGTCCCGGAGCGCGCATCCCGGCCTCCGTGTACCCCTCGCAGCAAGGACCTCCGACCAGGCCGGAGGAGAGTGGGGCTTCCATGAGACCCCTTCTATTATATAGCTCAGCGTTGTTTACCCCCCCCGCGAAGATAACCCATTGCCTTGCCGGAAGATGGCAGGCGCAGAAAGGCGATCAGAGGGGTTCTTGGACGCACCTGCGGGCGGGACGGGGGGCAGAAACCGTGAAGGTGCGGTCAGGAACGTTGTGGCTTCGAAAGGCGCCGGACGCGTTGAGCCGGAGGATCTGTCGAAAATGTGCCCGAGCCGTGCGCGAAGGCCGCGAAAGAGGCGCGCGTTCTCGCTCTTGCTCCGGGAGTGCGGCGACTTCTTCAACGGCTCGATCTGCTCACGCTTCTGGTGCGATTGCCCGAGCGCGGATCCGGCCTCCCGGGCGCGATGGACGTCGCGTTCCCGCTCTGCTACACTACCGCGTGCCGCGCGGCATCGGGGGCGTATCGGCCGCGCAACGCAGTACGGGAAACCAGGAGGGAACCTATGCGAACCGCTCTGCTGTCCCTGTCGATGCTGTCGGTTGCCGCGGCGGCTTCGGCCCAGGACAGGGCCATGCCCGTCATTCTCGACACCGACCTCGGCAGCGACATCGACGACACCTGGGCCCTGGCCATGCTGCTCGGCTGCCCGGAACTCGACCTCAAACTCATCGTCACCGCCTCGGACGATACGCCCGCCAAGACACGGCTCGTGGCCAAGATCCTCGAACGCATCGGCCGCACCGACCTGCCCCTCGGCACCGGCGTGAAGGACAGCGACCGGGAGTTGAACCAGGCGAAGTGGCTCGGCGATTACACCCTCGACAACTACCCGGGCACGCTCTACGAAGACGGCGTGCAGGCTATGATCGACTTCATCAAGGCCGCCCCCGAGCCCATCACCCTCATCGTGCTCGGCCCGCAAACCAACATCAAGGCCGCCCTCGAACGGGATCCGTCCATCGCCCAGAAGGCGCGTGTCGTCACCATGGCGGGCAGCGTGCACATCGGCTACAACGGGAAACAGGGCCGCGATCCCGAGTGGAACGTGAAACGCAACGTCGAGGCCGCCCAAGCCGTGTTCGCGGCGCCCTGGGACATCACCATGGCCCCGCTCGACATCTGCGGCACCCTCAAACTCACCGGCGAACGCTACCTCCGCGTCGCCCGCTCGGACACGCCACGGGCCAAGGCCGTCATCGAGAACTACGACCTCTGGGCCCACCGCCAGAATTTCGCTGAAGACTCGAGCAGCATCCTCTTCGACACCGTCGCCGTCTACCTCGCCTGCGATGACGCCCTGTGCGAGATGGAGACCGTCAAACTCAGCATCGACGAGGCCGGCAACACCGTGCCCGACGAGAACGGGCGGCCCGTCCGCTGCGCCCTCGGCTGGAAGAACCGCGACGCCTTCGAGGAACTCCTCATCGACACGATCACCCGCCCGGCGCCGCGGCCTTAGACGGCCCGCGCCGGCGGTTCACAAAAGGTACGCCATGGACATACACGCCTTTGTCGAGACGCACCTCGCCGATGATCGGTTCTTCATGGATCTGTATCGCCGGTATCACGACAACGCCGAATACCTCGAACACGTGTTCCGGGAATGGTGCTATAACTTCCCGACACATATTGACTTACAAGATACGCTCGACGCCGCCGCCAGTTTCCACCGCAGCGCGCGTACCGTGGCCCGGCTCTGGTTCAACGATCCCAGTCTCGTGGCCTTCATCGATCAATCCTGGGATGAATACCGCGATATCTGCGGCCTCCACGGCCCCAGCCATCTCCTCGATGACGGCTCGTAGGGCCGCTGGGAGAGCGGCCCCGAGCCCGGTGTGCCGCGGTGGGGATGATGCCCGGTTGATTGTCACACCTTGAACACCTTCATGACCTCGTCTCCAAGGTGGTTGATCACTTTGACCGCGATGCGCCCGTTTGCGGGTTTGGCGAAAGGGCGCGAGGTGTCGCTGTGAAGGCTCTCCCAGGCGTCTTCGTCAATCTCGGCCCTGAGCGTGGTCTTGAGCGACTTGTAGGGGTCGTTTGCGCCGAGGAAGTACGCCTGCCGCACGAAGAAGCTCTCCTCATTATAGTCGGTGTCGATGAACCAGCACGCAATGCCTTCGGCGCTGTCGCTGCGCACTTCGCCGGTGTTCGGATGGAATACATCCACGCCCTTGATCTTGACTTGGATCTGGCCGTCCCCGGCGTCGAGGACATCGATGTCGGGCTCGCCGAAGATGACGAAGAGGTTGCCCTTGCCGGTGTTCTTGAGATCGGCGGCCATGTGGAGGTCGGCATTCATGCGCGCCTTGAGCACGGGCACCCGCCCGAGCTTGTCGAAGTCGCACGAGCGCGCATCGTAGTTGAACGCGCAGGCGATGAGCACGTCGAAATCCGCGTCGCCCGCCTCTCGGGCCGCGGCCACGAGGTCTGGGCGCGTCACCGTGCCGAACTCAGGGCCTACAAGGATGCCGGCGCGCTTGAGCGGGCCCTTGTCTTCGCCGCCCTGGAAATAGCGCCCTTCGGCGCAGATGTAGTCTCCCGGCCACGGGGTGAGCGACGTGAAGGCGATCCGATCCTGCTTGTGTGCCTGCTGGACACCCGCCATGCGCAGATTCTCGAGGATCATCGTGGCGAAGTCCTGGGGCTTACCGTACTCGCCCGGCGCGTCCGCCATGTGGTCGATGAGTTCGTCGTCTTCATCCACCCCGAGCACCCGGTGCGGCGACAGGCTCTCGACCGTGAACGGCCCGGCCACGCGCACCGTCTTGTTGTCCTCGCAGGGCTTGTCGTAGAGATACTCGTAGTCGGCCTTGGCCGCAATCGACGCGTCGATGTCCTTCTGCCGGGCGATGCGCTGCTCCCACCATTTCGCGTGAATGGTCTTGACATTTTCACCACCAAGACACGAAGACTCCAAGTTTTTCTTCGTGCCTTCGTGGCTTTGAGCCTTCGTGGTTAGTTCCCTCGGGATTTCCCATTCTTCCCAGTTCGTTCCCAAGGCTGCATTCAACTGCTCGCGCAGGGGCTCGATTTTCTCCTGGTACTTCTCCCAAATGACATCGATCTCGGCGTTGTTCGCAATGGACTTCAGCGTGATGTGCGGCACCCGCTCGTACACGAAGCCGTGGCGGATGTTGCCGTAGGTGGGCGCTTCCGACGGTGCCCTCGCCGCAAGCTCCGCCTCCTTGAGCTGCCCTTCCTTCGAGTCCGCCAGCAGGTAGTAGGGATACCGCGCGCCCATGATGCGCGCCCGGGCCAACGCCAGCGCCACCCGCGACGTGTCGATGGTGATCCACCGCCGGCCCCATTGTTCCGCCACATATGCCGTCGTGCCCGAACCGCATGTCGGGTCGAGGACAAGGTCGCCGGGGTCGGTGGTCATGAGGATGCACCGCTGGATAAACGCCGAGAGTGTCTGGACAACATAGATACGATCCTCCCCGAATCCCGAGGGACTCAAATCTGTCCAGTTATTTGCCCACGATCTGAACCCTGACTCATGATGGTAATTCTTCCATCGCAGACTCTTTCCGACAAGAAATAGGCGGCCTGAGTGCTTTAACGTGGCCTCCTTTCCCGAAGCGAAACTCCAACCGCGCTTTCCCGAGGGGATACACTCTACGTTCTGAAATCGAACAGGAAACCGGCTTCGTTGACTCCCAGTCTGTGATGCTGTGTCGCGGAGGCGCAGAATCACACCTTCCGGCCGTTTTTCTTCGCCGCGCTTCTGTTTTACACTGAGGTCGATGACTTCACCGGCAGGCGTTTGCACGCATACGTACCGTTCTTCGGGGTTCGTGATCTCTGGTTTTTGATGCAGAAGCCGACGGTATTTGCAGCAGTCATAGGAGCGCGCGTAGAAGAGTATAAAATCCTGCACGCCTGGGACCAGTGATGACGTTTGTCCGCTTGTCTTTTGGATACTGATGAGCGAAACGAAGTTCTCCTCGCCGAACACCTCATCCATGAGCGCCCGGACGCGGTGGACGTTTTCATCGCCGATCTGGACGAAGATGGAGCCGGAGTCGGAGAGGAGATCGCGGGCGACGGTGAGGCGGTCGCGGAGGTAGGTGAGGTAGGAGTGGATGCCGTCGCGCCAGGTATCGCGGAAGGCCTTGACTTGCTCGGGTTCGCGGGTGAGGTGGTCGACGTTGCCGTCTTTGACGTCGCGGGAGGTGGTTGACCATTGGAAGTTCGAGTTGAACTTGATGCCGTAGGGGGGATCGATATAGATGCACTGGACTTGGCCGCGCAGGCCCTCGCGCTCGGCCAGGGAGGCCATCACCTGGAGGCTGTCGCCGAGGATCATGCGGTTCGCCCAGTTCTGATCGTGCTGGTAGAACTCGGTTCTGTCCACGTCGGCGGGCATGCCGTTGAAATCGGCAAAGAGGTCGGCCTGGTGGCCAGTGGCTTGTGACTGGTGGGCGGCGGTCTGCCGCCTCAGGTCGTCGATGAGGACTTTCGGGTGTACTTTCTCCTGAATGTAGAGGGGGGGCGCCTGCACGACGAGGTCGGCCCAGTCCTGCATGTCCTTGCCGCGCCAGACGAGTTGAGGATCCAGATCCGGGTTTCGCCGCGCATAGGCCGCACGGAGCGGATCCTGCTCTTCCTTCCGCATGACGGACTGGTACTCGGCCGTCGGGATGTTTTTGCGCTTGGCCTCGTCGTGGGTAATAGTCTCGACGGCTTTCGTGGTCGCCGGCTTCTTCTTTCTTGCCATGGCAGGCCCCCGGTGTGTGTCTTCGCGTCATTGCGGTGAGCTTGTTTCACCACCAAGACACGAAGGCACTAAGTGCTACAAGATAACGCGTTTGATGCCGTCTTTGATGAGCGGCACGTTGAAGTTCACCAACAACCCCAACCGGGTATCGGTCAGTTTCAGGTATGTCATCAACTGGGCCGTGTGCACGGGCAGCACCTTCTCGACGGCCTTCAATTCAACAATAAGGGACTTCGCCACCCACAGATCCAGTCGCAAGCCGGCATCCAGGCAGAGGCCATCGTAGTGTACGGGCACGACTACCTGGCGTTCGTAGTCAATCCCGCGCTTCTCGAGTTCGTGGGCCAGACAAACCTCGTAGACGCTCTCGAGCAGGCCCGGCCCAAGGGTCGAATGGACACGAAATGCGGCATCGACAAGCGAGGAGGCCAAGGCTTCGACGTGCTCAGGTATTGGTTCGTAGTGCTTCACGCTTGAGAGTCCCGGCTCCTTGGTGCCTTTGTGTCTTGGTGTTTTTTTTGTGTTTTG
>JAFGTL010000770.1 GCA_016934125.1 Candidatus Hydrogenedentota bacterium | reverse complement strand
GGCCACGGCGCCTTGACGGGCAGTCGGGTGAAGGCGTAGGCGGCACCGTGCAACTCATGCTCTCCCGGAGGCACGAGGTTCGTGTGAACGGCGAACACCTCGACTCTGAGATGCGGAGCGATGAGGTCGGCCAGCGACAGCATCAGCTCGACAGGCCCCTCGCCAGAGGGCGAAACGCCCCAGGTATGCCCGACGATACGGCCAAGGCCATCGGTGGCGCGGGCGTAGACGGTGACACGTCGATCCATCGGCAACGCGGTTTTCGCGTACCCCCGGCCGGAAAGCGAACGAAGCCGCACGTGGATGCCGAGCGTGTCGTTGCGTTCGAGAAGCCTGTGCGAGTAGTCGATTCCGTCGATGGCGGGCCATCCGCCGAATTCGACGGGCTGGGTGTGCCACTCCACCACCCGGCCGTCCCGCAGGAGCCACACATCGATGAAGCCGGCGCCTGCACCCGCGGTTGCATACAGAGGGAAGGACGACTGGCCGGGCTCCAGTTCGTCCTCGTAGTCGAGGGCCACCTGCGAACGCCGGCCCACCACCCGCACCTGCGAACGGACGCGGTAGGCGCGTTCAACCGGCGTGGCGAGATGAAGGACATAGCGCTTGAGTTCCTGCGCCGCGGCCATGTCCTGCAGTTGCTCGATGGCCTCCTGCTCTACGGAGGGAGGGATTTCCTCGGACGCGGGGCTGGCCGCGACAAACGGGGCGACGTGGGTGATGCGAGGGCCCGGATCGCGCTGTGCGGCCCAGCGGACGGCCTTGGCCACGAACGAGAAGTACGCGTCCAGATACTCGGGTTCGGTGAAGAGGGTGGCCGGGGCAGCGGGCGCCAGGCAGTGGGTGTTCGCACGCGGCCCCGAGAAGTCGAACGCAACCAGCCGGCCTGCGCCGGGCGCGGCGGTACGAACGATGTCGAGGCCGCCCGGCCACTCCGTGCTGAAGTCGAGCCCGCCGGCCCATTCTCCCGGCTCGGGAGACTCGGGGCGGCCAAACCGATCGAGGAGAGCGTCCAGCGCGGGCGGCAGATTCGGGCCCGGATGGACGATCACCAGGCCCGTCCCCCCGCGAACCTGCCTGGCGATCCGGGCAAGGCTCTCCTCCGGGAGTGCGGCGCAGTCGACGTTGGCGATCACAATGACATCGTGCCGGTGCGCCAGCCGCTTCTCCAGGAGCCGGGCCGTGGCGTCGGCCATCTGCCCTTCCGGCGCCCCAGGGGGCTCCAGGCAGGTTGAAGTCCACAACGGGATGACGTCCGGCCTCAGCTCGATGCAGTGCGCCAAGGCCGCCACGTCGTCGAGCGTGCTGCGGGGCGCTATCACCAGGGCCCGGATCGGGCCGCCGTCGAGCGGATTCGCCCAGGCCACACCGCTCGCGGCGCCGCTCACCGGGCGTGCGTCTGCCTTGTCCTTGGCGTGCGCCGCGGCCGCGGCAACCGCGCACAGCGCCAAGCCCAGCGCTACACGGGCCACAGGCCTCCAGAAACGGTGCATGATGCGAATCTCCAAACTTGCCTTCATCCGGGCCGATTCGGGAGTAGTGTATCAGAGGGCGCCCCGAGGTGGACACCGGCTGGGCGGCGCGCCTTGAACCCGCGCCCCGGGAACGGT
Source organism: Candidatus Hydrogenedentota bacterium (assembly GCA_016934125.1). Taxonomy (GTDB): domain Bacteria; phylum Hydrogenedentota; class Hydrogenedentia; order Hydrogenedentales; family SLHB01; genus JAFGTL01. The sequence goes on along the minus strand of JAFGTL010000770.1, from coordinate 1,660 downwards.
AGGCTGGGGCATCGAAACGGCCCGTTCGCGGAAGACAGGGAGGCGCAGCAATGCTTACCAAGATCCTCGCCCAGGTGTGCCGGTTGTGTCCGGCCTGCATTCTGAGACGGCGGTATCCCGAGTCCGGATTCGCAAAGGTGATGCGCTCGGCCGAAAAGGGGTGCCCGTTCTGCCGGGCGTATGATCGCCTGTACGGGGCCGGGGACGCCTCGCAGGAACAGGCCCAGTAAACCCCGCCGGCCCATCGAGGAGTCAATCGCATGACGAATTCATGTCCCGCGCTCATTCTGTCTCTCGCCTTGGCTTGGGCGGCCCTCGCCGTATGCTGTTACGCCGCGCATGCCGAGGCGAACCTGTTCGTTGCGCAGGACGGCGACGACGCGGCCCCCGGCACCGAGGAACGCCCCCTGGCCTCGCTCGAGGCGGCGCGCGATGCCATCCGCGCCATGAAGGCCGCCGGCCCTCTTCCGGAGGGCGGCGTCACCGTCCACGTCCGCGGCGGCACCTACTCCCTGCCCAAGACGTTCGCACTCGATGCACAGGATGCAGGCACGGAAGCCGCACCCATCGTCTACCGGGCCTATGGGGACGAGGATGTCCGGCTGTCGGGCGGCCAGCGAATCGAGGGATTCCATCCCGTCAGCGACGAGGCCATCTTGGCCCGGATTCCCGAGGAGGCCCGCGCCGACGTGCTCGTAGCCGGCCTCCGAGAACAGGGCATCACCGATTACGGCGAACTGACGCCCCGCGGCTTCGGCCGGCCCGAGCATCCGGCCGGCCTCGAGCTCTTCTTCGAGAGCAAGCCCATGCCGCTCGCCGCCTGGCCCAATGAGGGGTGGGCCACCATTGCCGGGGCGCCCGACGGCAAAGACGGCGGCAGATTCACCTACGAGGGCGATCGCCCCGCCCGCTGGACGCAGGCCGAGGATCTCTGGATCCACGGCTACTGGACGTACGACTGGGCCGACACCTACGTGAAAGTCGCCTCCATCGATCCGGACGCCAAACTGATCGTGACACAAGAGCCCCACGGCGCATACGGATACACCCCGGGGAAGCGCTACCGCGCCCTGAATCTCATCGAGGAACTGGATGCGCCGGGCGAGTGGTATCTGGATCGCGCGAACGGCCTGCTCTACTTCTGGCCGCCCAGCCCCATCGACGCGGGCGCGCCCACCGCCTCGATCCTCACCAAGCTCGTCTCGATGAAGGACACGGACTACGTGACGTTCCGCGGATTCACCTTCGAATGCGCCCGGGCAACGGCCGTCACCGTCTCCGGCGGCACCCACAACCGGATCGCGGGCTGCACGCTGCGCAACTTCGGCACCACCGCCGCCACCGTGAGCGGCGGCACCCACAACGGCGTGATCGCCTGCGACATCTACGGGTGCGACAAGGGCATGGGGATCTCCGGGGGCGATCGGAAGTCCCTGACGCCCTGCCACAACTTCGCGGAGAACAACCACATCCACCACTTCGGCCGCTGGTGCCGAACCTACCGGCCGGGCGTCGGCGTGAGCGGGGTGGGCATCCGCGTCGCCCACAACGTAATCCATGACGGGCCCCACAACGCCATCCAACTGTCCGGCAACGATAACCTCATCGAATTCAACGAGATCTATGCCGTCTGCGGCCAAACCGGCGACGTCGGCGCCTT
>JAFGTL010000769.1 GCA_016934125.1 Candidatus Hydrogenedentota bacterium | reverse complement strand
CGGGCAGGCGTGGGAACCGGACGGCGTTGATGGGCAAGCCTGCGGTGTCCTCTATCGCGATGCGCCATAAGGCCGTCGATCCATCGGCCGCCAGCGATACGGTGACGGTGACGCGTAGCGCGGGTGCATCGTCAAGGCCGAACCCCGCCCACGTCAGTTCGAGCGTATCCATTGACTCCTCGGGCCGCGCGAAACTGAAGGCCGCCGCGTCGGCGGGCGAGAGTTCGCGGGCGCCCGATGGCAGCGTCAGCGCGAGGCGCCAGAGGGCGTCGTCGGGCGCGCCATCCACGAAGGGATGGCCGTTGTGTGGATCGGTGAATTCGGTAAGGCGCCCGGTATCGCTGTCAAACGCGACGCGTAGCCGCGCGTTCTCGAGCCGCGCCGCCGGCGCCTGCCCCGCCGCGGCAACCGCCAGCACAACGAGCGCACCCCAACCCACCACGAACCGCGTACGCCTGCGATCTGCAAACATCATGACGAATCCTCCCGGAAGCCGTGAACAACTGCGCGAGCGCCCCGGATAGACTACCATATAGGCGAGCCCGTGTCGGCCAGAACGTCTGGTTGCGAAGGGCGGCGCGTCCGACGCTGCAAGACGATTCGGGTATCGCCGGGAGGGTTGCATTTCGTGCCTGGCCTTGGCAGCATGGGCCTCCCGGGGCCGGGCCGCAGGGCGCGGACACGCCGGAACCGGACTGGCCGAGGGGCCCCATGACGCACAGGCACCGATTAAGCAGACGCACGTTTATGAAGGCAGCCGCCGCAACAACCGGCGGCATGGCCATCACAGAGGCCGCCGGCGCTGCGCCGGCCGACGCGGCCCGCGAGGAACAGGGAGGCGATCGCGCCATGAAGCCCATCAACCATCTTTTCCTCTTCATTCACCCGCCGGTGACGTATTCCTATCATCGGCTCCTCGAGCCCGCGCCGGATGTCGGGGCCAACTGCCTCGCTATCGCCAACGCCAAGAGCGCCGACGAAACGACGGCGGTCTGCATCCTTCAGAGCAACAAAGGCGATAAGGAACTCGTCGATGGCGCCACGGCGAGCTTCGGGGAACGCGGCATAGTCGATCCGAACGACAACTCCGAAGCCACCCGCGCACTCCTCGCCAGCGACGCCGATCGCGCGTTCAGCACGCGCGGCAATCACGGCGAATGGAACATCTACGAGATGTGGAGTTCCGGCAACGCCCGCCGGTGGTCGGAAGGCCTGAAAATGCGGCTGGCCGAGCGCGGGTTCGAGCTGAACCCCGACGCGTTGACGGTCGAGGCCTTCGGCAGTTGGTCGGGCTGCCACCACAAGTACTCGAATTTCATGACGGCCTATCTCGGGGCCAAGGCCCCGGCTACCGTTCGCGCCGAGGTCGAACTTTGCACACACAAGGGATGGCCTATGGAGGTGGCCGAGTTCGTCGAGTGTATCCCCCTGGATCGCCACGTGCTGCTGTTCATCGTGCGCCGGGCCGACGGGTGCCCCATGGCCCAGTACTGGGACGGATTGCGGCCGTTTTACGAACGCCCCCACAAAGCCACCGCCAAACTGCCCCCGAACAGCGTCGATCTCTTCACCTTCTCGCCCAATTCCCTCGTGCAAGTCGACGGTGACAGCACGAAATTGAAGGACGGCATCGTGGCCGATGTAGGCGACGGGTGCCGCCCCGCCTTCAGCACCATCGTCTGCCGGAGCAACAAGGACGCCGATGTCGAGGCGTTCCGCGCCGCGCTGGCCGCCGCCCGCATCGAGCCCTGCGAAGGGCCGCCCAACGTCATGTACGCCGTCGAGGTGTGAGAGGCTGCGGCCCTTACTCCGCGAGCCGGCCACCCTTGACGGATGGCGTGCCCCGGAGCCCGATGGCGTCCACGCGCACCTCCCCGTCTGCCCAGGTGATGGTGCCGGTGCCCATCGCATCGATCCGCACCGCGCCGCCCGGCACCCGCAGCGCCAGCGGCTCCGGCGGCCCGTGGTAGCCCGCCACCCAGGTGTTCGACACCGCGTCCGCAAACAACCAGGCCGGGTGGTCGCCGCATTTCAGCACGGCGTCGCCGACGGATACGCGGCCCGTGCCGTTCTGCCGCGCGACGGGGGACTCGAGCATGGGCCAACCCAGTTCGCCCTGCTCGTCCCAGCGGCGTTCGAGCGTCCACTTGGCGAGATCGACCTCGAGTCCAAGCCGTTGCCCGTCCCGTGCGTACTCGACGCACCAGTGCTGCTTGCCGCGTTTCGGGGTGCCATCGCGGAGACTCCCGCGCGCTACCTCGGCGGCAAACGCCCCGCCATCCGCGTACGCGGCCCGCTCGGCCGCCTCGGCGTAGAACCCGCACCGATACCGATCGGCCGCCGGCCGGATGGTGGTTTCCGGCCCGAGGTAGTTGTGCATCTCGAGGACGAGATCGCCGGCCTTCTCGACGAGCCGGATCGGGGCGCCGCCGCCGAGATCCGTGGGTTTCACCGGGAACACCGCGAGCATGGCGTCGCCGCTGGCCACCACTACGACTTCGCCGTCCGCCACCGCCGCGGGCACGCTGTCCACCCGCTCCGTTCCCACCCAGATTTCGTCGACGCGCGCCCGCTCTGTCCAGATCACCGCGCACTTCGCGCTCGTGCATTGCCGGATGCCGCCCGAGGTATACACACCGACGGCGCGCGCCCCGGACTGGGCGCCGTAGAACGCGCCCTCATCGAGCAGGTTGCGCGAGGCCGTCCGATCCGTGTTGTGGTACCAGTCGCCGAGCCACTTGTCGTTCGTCAGGTAGCGGGCATACACCACCCCGGGCCGTTCCGCGCCTGGGCGGACGTAATGCATCATGAACAGGTTGGACTGATGGCCGAAGGCAGGACACCCGCGTGTCCCCACGCCCAACGCAAACGACGGGGCGTGGTAGGTGGTCAGATTCATCCCGAGTTCGGCCGAGGCCGTCTCGCTCACCTGGAACGGCAGCGGGGGGTTGGCCAATGCAGAGCCGATCCATGACGGCACCGCGCCGTTGGCGAGCCAATCCTCTACTTTCGCCACCTCCGCGGCCTCGCGGCATTCCACGCTTGGCTGATAGGCCCGGCTGTGGGGCCCCGCCCACCGGCCCGTGCCCCGATGGATGTGGAGCGCGACGCTCAGGGCCAGCCGGGCGGCCATGGTGCGGGCCCGGACACGCGTCTCCTCGTGCTGCGTCAGATCGGCCAGTTGGACGAGGCCATTCACCATGATGCGGGTGTACGTCGGGCTGTTGAACTCGAAGGCCGTGCCATTCGCGCAGGTGAACGCCTCCCACTCGCGCATTTTGGCGTAGCCTCGCTCGGCCACGGCCGCGTCGCCGAGCAATTCGCCGCCCGTGCACGTGTTCAGAATGTCGAACACGGCGATGTTCGTATAGGTGATCGTGACACCCATCTCGCGGATGTCGGCCAGTCCCAGGCGAATGCTGTCGAGCACGCGCGTGTGCATCTCCGGCGACAGGCGATCCGCGTGACGTATCATCATCGGGATGAGGGCCTTCAGCACGAACTCGACCGCGTTGGGATCCGTGACTTCCTTGTCCTCCAGCATCCAGCGGAAGTTGCCGCGGCGCGGGGCATCGGGACGCCGTTCCTGGCAGTTGAGCGTCGCATCGAGCACCCGTTCGGCCAAGGCAAGATCATCGGGGTGGCCGTTGGCCACGAGGGCCGCCGCCCACGACGCCCCGCCCCGGCTCTCGTGAAAGGAGCCGAACTCCGTGGTTCGCCCGCGCAGATTAACCTCGGGATCGAAGTCGGCCGGCACCGGCAGAGGCTGGGAGGCCCCCGCCCCGACCGCGAGTGCCAGTATGCTCACAATCACGCCGCGTCCTCCTTGTGCCGCCGCCTCGCACCACCCGCCTGATCGGAGGGAATCGGATGAGCCCGATCGAGTCGATCCCGTCCGAATCGGCGCATGCTACCCCAGCCGCCAGACGCCGCTCAAGTGAGGGGCATTCTTCTGGGCGATTCGCCGTTCATGCAGAGGCAGCGGCAGGTGTAGTCAATGGGTATTCATCCGGAGGCATAGGCGCCAGGAATGGGCCAGAGGGCTGAGCAGACAGAAGACAGAACCGCGAAAGCATCATGTGGATCGATGCGCTGTTCACAGACAAAAAGAACGACGACTGGGGCATGAGTCTGGACGCCGTCAAACCACAAGGACTGCCGCCGCGATGAACGGCTCTTCTACGTCATCGCGTTTGCCTTCACAACACCACACGCCATCGCAACCGCGATACGCGCGCAATCACCCAAACCAGAGGGCCTGGCTACACATGGAGGTTGGCGGAGACGAAGGGAATCCCATGGGCGCGGCTGATGAGGTTGGCGGCGATCCGGCCGGATTCGTAGATGGTGGGAAGCCCGCTGCCGGGATGCGTGCCGCCGCCGGCCAGATAGCAGTGATCCAACTCCTCGAACTTGTTTCGCGGTCGGAAGTAGATGAGTTGGCCCCAGTTGTGGGCCAGGTTGAAGGTGGCGGCATCGAACACGTTGTAGTCGTGTTCCCACTCGTCGGGGGTGATCATATGCTCGGCCCGGATGTGCTGGCGGATATCGGTCATCTCGGTGCGTCTCTCGACGGCATCGAGGACTACGTCCCGGTAGGTGTCCCGCGCCGCCGCCCAGTCGACGCGGCCGCGGGCGTTCGGCACGGGCACCAGAACGTAGACGGCGGAGCCCCCATCCGGTGCGATGGTTGGATCGGTTTGGTCGGCGTTGCGCAGGTAGAATGAGATATCCGTCTTCAACTCTTCGCCGCGGGATACGGCGTCGATGTGCGCACGGTAGTCGTCCGCGAAACAGATGGTGTGATGCGGGGCGTCGTACTTCTTGTCGAGGCCAAGGTACAGCATGAACGTGGAGCACGAGACACGCATCCGCCCGAGCCGTTCGGGCGTGTACTTCCGCAGGACGCCAGGCTCGAAAAGGGACTGGGCGGCATAGCCGAAATCAGCGTTGATGACGACGTCGTCCCCGTGGATCTGTTCGCCGTTTTCAAGCTCAATTCCGCGGGCCGCCCCATCCTTGACGAGGATTCGCTTGACGCGCGTGGAGAGATGGATCTCGGCCCCGTCGCGCCGGGCCACTTCCGCCATGCACTCCGAGATGCGCGAAAGGCCGCCGATGGGGTGGTAAATGCCGAGGCTGTGCTCGATGAAGGGGATAATGGAAAACAGGCCGGGGCATTCCCAGGGGGCCATTCCGAGGTACTTGGACTGGAAGGTGAAGGCCAGGGCCAGTTCTTCGTCGCCGAAGTATCCTTTCATGACGTCGAAGAGGGAACGCCCTAAGGCCAGATGGGGAACGGCGGCGAGCATATCGAGGCTGAACAGCGAGGAGAAGGTGTGGTAGGGTTTCTGAAGACAGGGGAAGAGCTTGGCCAGCCGGACGGCTTCACGCTTGTGGAATGCGCGGTATCCCTGTTCACGGCCCGGATAGAGGCGTTTGAGCAGGGCGGTCATCGCGTCGGGATCCGAGACGGGCTCGATCGATTTGTCCGTGAATACGAGGCGGTACATGGGCTCGATACGGCGCATGTCCATGAGCGAGTCGGTGGCGGCGCCGGCTTCGTGGAACACCTCGTCAAGGATGGTCTTCAGCATGAGGAAAGTGGGGCCCGTATCGAAGGTATAGCCGTCCATGTGGATGGGAGCGTTACGTCCGCCGACGGTGTCTTTGGCCTCGAACACGCTGATCCGGAAACCGCGATGGGCGAGAATCATGGCCGCGGTGAGACCGCCCGGCCCCGCCCCGACGATCACGATGTGCTTGTCGTGCGCTTTCATGGGCTCTCCGCCTCCCGTCTGTTCTTGGCCCGGCGTCCGGGCGCCTCACTTTCGCAACAGAAACCGATACACCTTCTTCAGGGTCTCGAGGGAAACCCGCGGCGGTGGATACCGAAACGCCGGATCCGGCCGAAGCGGGCGGCGCATCACACTCCTGTAGTGGGTGAAACAGTCGAAACCGGACTTTCCATGGTAGCTTCCCATGCCGCTCATTCCGACGCCTCCAAACGGAAGCTCCTTCGCGATAATATGACTAATGGTGTCGTTTATGCACACGCCGCCCGACGCCACTTCGGCCACGACTCGGCGCTGGAGGCGCCGGTCCCCGGTGAAGAGGTAGAGCGCCAGCGGCTTGGGGCGTTCCCGCAACATGGCGATGCAGTCCGGTATGGCGGAGAACGGCAACACGGGGAGAATCGGCCCGAAGATCTCCTCCTGCAT